>CAXTNS010000369.1:0-6915 GCA_964245465.1 uncultured Thermoanaerobaculia bacterium | reverse complement strand
CTGGTGAGCTGCTCGTTGAGCGTATCGATCTTCTGCTGGGTTTCGTAAGCGATCATGGTCGTGGGCTCCTTCGCGCGAAATATACCGCAATGAGGGCCGCCAGTGCGCCGATCGCGAGGACCGTGCAGACGAACGGCACGAGCCACGGCAGGCGGGCGTACGGCGTCAGGTCCTTCTCCCCCAGCACCCGGGCCTTGATGACGCCCTCGCGGAAGGGGTCGATCTGGGCGCGCACCGAGCCGTCCGGGGCCACGTAGGCCGAGACGCCGGTGATGGCGGCCCGCAGCAGCGGCCGGCGGTTCTCCGCCGCGCGGAAGCGGGCCATCCGGAAGTGCTGCCAGGGCGCCGAGGTGTCGCCGTACCAGGCGTCGTTGGTGATGGTCACCAGCATCGTGGCTCCGTCGCGGACCAGCTCGGCGACCTCCGAAGGGAAAACCACTTCGTAGCAGATCGCCATTCCGATCTTGTCGCCGCCCCAGGGCAGAAGCGTCGGCTGGTCCGCCGGGCGGAACGAGCCGGCGTTGCGCGCCAGCTTGTCCATCCAGCCGAAGACGCCGCGGAAGGGCACGTACTCGCCGAAGGGCACGAGGTGCCGCTTGTCATAGCGGGCCAGGGTCTGGCCGGCGGAGAGCAGGAACGCCGAGTTGTAGAACGCCTCCCCCACCGGGTGGCTGGAATTGAAGAGCACCGTGCAGCCGCGGTCCACGAGATTGGCGAGATCCTCGTTCAGCCGGGCGTCGCGCCCATAGAGGAACGGCCACATCGCGCTCTCGGGCCAGACCACCAGCGAGCCCGGCTGGCAGGAGTCGAGCGACAGGTCGATCACCTTGCGGTAGTTCCGCGCCACGGCCAGGGCGTCGAATTCCACAAGGTTCGGGATGTTCGGCTGGAGCAGCCGCACGGGCCGGCCGAAGCCCCCCGCCTCCCGCACGTCCTTCGCGGTCTGCTGCAGGCTCCAACGGCCCGCCAGGGGCAACAACAGGAGGGGGATCATCAACCCCACGGCCGCCGGCTCCCAGCGCTTCATCCCCCTTAAGGGGTCAATCGACGCCGCCACCGCCGTGCTGGTGAGGAGGACGAGGAACGAAACGCCATAGATGCCAATCCACGCCGAGATCTGAAGGGCGCCCGGAACGCCCACCCACGCGTACCCCGCGAGGTTCCACGGAAAGCCGCCGCCGAGATAGGTCCGCACCCACTCCAGAGCCACCCACAGCGCGGGCAGCACGAAGAGACGCCCGATCGGCCATCGCCGCCAGATCTTCGATCCCAGCCGGGCGAACACGGCGTGGAAAAGTGACAGATAGGCCGCGAGCAGGCTGGTCAACAGGATCGCCAGGGGAACCGGCGTGGTGCCGCCGTAGGTCTGGAGGGTGGGGACGATCCAGTAGAGGCCCACCATCCAAGACGCGAACCCGTGCACCCAGCCCAGCCGTCCCGGCCGGGGCCAGGAGAGCATGAGGATCAGAGGCGCAAGCGCGATCCACGAGGCAACCGAGAGGGGCTCGCGGGAGAAGCAGAGACCCCACAGGACGCCGGAGACGGCGGCTAGGAGATAGCGGAGGGCGGGATGGGTCATCAGCTCGTATCGATCTCGACTCGCCCGGGCATTTATGCCCGGGCGGGGGTGCGGTCGCTTCAGAACGGAGAGATCGTGGGGCGGCCTACTCCGTCACCCACGTATCCAGCTTGTACCCCTTCCGCACCTTCTCCGCTACCTTCTGGGCATCGTCCCGAGAGCTGTAGGGGCCGAGGCGCACGCGGTACATGGTGTGGCCGGCCTTCTCCACGGGTGAGAGGTAGGCGCTGTAGCCGCCGCCCGCGAGCTGGCTGCGGATGCGGTCCGCCTGGGCCTTGTCGGGCGAGGAGAAGACCTGGATCACGACCGAGCCCTTTGGCACGGCCGGCTCGGACGCGCGGGCGGTCCGGGTGGTCGAGGTGGCGGCCGGCGTCCCCTCGGCGCGGGCCGGTTTGGCCGCCGGTTTGACCGCCAATTGGGAGGCCACGGCGGCTTTCTCCTCGGCGGCCCTCTTCTCCGCGGCCTCGCGGGCCTCCCGGCGGCGAGCGCGGCGCTCGGCCTTGGTGAGGTGGGCGTCATCGTCCGTGGGAGCGGGCGCCGCCGCGGTCTCTTCCTCTCCCTTCGGCGCGAGACCCCCCGTCACATCCTCCACGAGAGTCGTGTCGGCCGGCGGCTTCACCCCCGGAACCGGTTTCTCGGTCGCGTCCCCGGCCGTCGGAGCCGGGTTACGGTCGTCGAAGAACGCCAGCTCTTCCAGATTCTGCCCTTCCTTGGGCGCCTGGGGCGGCGTGTCGCGGATCTGGGCTTCGGCCGCGCCCGCCACGCGAGCGGCCGTGCCTTCGCGCCCGATCCAGACGCCGGAAAAGAACGCGGAGAGCAGGCAGACCAGCAGGATGATGAAGGCGACGACCACCTGACGGTTGGTCAGGGCGATCTCGTAATAGCTCGGTTCGTGTGATTCAGCCACGTCGGTTCAACTCCCTTTGGATCCTTTCCCCAGGAGGCCTGTGAAGGCCTGCATCATCTCGATCGGGAGGGGGAAGATGATCGTCGAGTTCTTCTCCGCCGAGATCTCGGTCAGCGTCTGCAGATACCGGAGCTGCAAGGTCACCGGGTTCGAAGAGACGATCTCGGCCGCCTCGGCCAGCTTCACCGACGCCTCCAGCTCACCGGCGGCGTGGATGATCTTGGCGCGCTTCTCGCGCTCGGCCTCGGCCTGGCGCGCCATGGCCCGCTGCATGTCCGGCGGCAGGTCGACGTTCTTGACCTCCACCATCGACACCTTGATGCCCCAGGGATCGGTATGGCGGTCGATGATCTCCTGGAGCTGGATGTTCAGCTTGTCCCGTTCGGCGAGCAGGTCGTCCAGATCCGCCTCGCCGAGCACGGAGCGCAACGTCGTCTGGGCGAGCTGGCTCGTGGCGTAGAGGTAGTTCTGCACCTCGACGATCGCCCTCTGCGGATCCACCACGCGGAAGTAGACGATGGCGTTCACCTTCACCGAGACGTTGTCCCGCGTGATCACGTCCTGGGGCGGCACGTCGAGCACCACCGTCTGGAGCGAGACCTTGGTCATCGTCTCGAACGGCCAGAAAATCAGCACCAGGCCCGGCCCCTTGGGCTGCGAGGTCAACCGGCCGAGCACGAACGTCACGGCGCGCTCGTACTCCTTGAGGATGTTCACCCATTTGAAAAACAGGAAGATTCCGATGACGATGATGACGACGAAGCCGTATTCCATGGGATAGGTCCCTTCCCTTTATACGAAAGAATCCCGGCGGCGTACCGCCAGGGTGAGATTACGGACGGCCACCACTTCGACCGGCTCTCCGGTCGCCACCGGCTCCTCGGCGACCGCGTCCCAGATCTCCCCATGGACGAACACCTTGCCACGGGGGCTCAGGGGCGACCGCGCGATCCCCACCTCGTGGATCAGCCCCTCGACGCCCGTGCGCACCTGCCCACGGAAAGCCTTCAGGGCCACCCACGCGAGGAAACCGACCACCAGAAGGGAGAATGCCGCGAGCACGGCGATCAATTCCACGCTCACCCGCAGGGCCGGCTCGGGCGTCTTGAACAGCATCAGCGAGCCCAGCACCAGCGAGACGATGCCCGCCACGGTCAACATGCCGTAGCTGGTGATCTTGATCTCCAGGATGAAGAACACGATGGCGAGCACGATCAGCCCCATCCCGGCATAGTTGACCGGCAGCACGGACATTCCGTAGAAGCCCAGGATCAGGCAGACCGCCCCCACGACGCCGGGGAGCACGGCGCCCGGATGGGTCAGCTCGAAGAACAGCCCAAGCCAGCCCAGGCCGAACAGGATGTAGGCGATGTTGGGGTCCGCGAGCACGCCGAGGAGCTCGCGCATCGGCGACACCTCGAACCGCCGCACCTCGGCTCCCACCGTGCGCACCGTGACCTTGGCCTCGCCTCGGCTCACCGTCCGCCCCTCCAGGGCTTTCACGAGCGCCGGCAGGTTGGGGGCCACCACGTCGATCAGCTTGCCCTCCAGGGCCTCCTGCGCGGTGAAAGAGCGGCTCTGGACGACCGCCTCCTGGGCCAGCTTGACGTCCCTGCCGTTGCGCACCGCCAGCGACCGGATGTTGGCCGCCGCGTCCTCCTCGACCTTCTTGCCCAGGGTGCCCTCGATGTCCCCACCGCCGCCGTCCACGGGATGGGCCGCGCCCGCGTTGGTGCCCGGAGCCATGGCGGCCACGTCGGCCGACATGAGAATGAAGAACCCGGCCGAAGCCGCCTGGGCGCCGCTCGGGGCCACGTACACCACCACCGGCGTCCGCGCGCCCAGGATGGCCGTCGTGATGTCGCGGGTGGACGTCAGCAATCCTCCCGCCGTGTCCAGCTCGATGACCAGGGCCGCCGCCCCCGTCCGGTCCGCCTCCGCGACGGCGTCCTGGATCAGCTCCGCGGACACGGGATGGATGGGCGACTTGACCTTGACCACCAGCACCTCGCCCGACGGCGTCTGCGGGGCTGAGGGGGCCGGAGCGAAGCCGAGGAATAGGGCCGGGAGCCAGAGGAAGAGCAGAAGGATGGATTTACGGCACATGTTGAAGGGTAAGTATATCAGGCCGCCCCTGGGACCGCCGGCATCCCTGCCGGCCCACCAACTCCTTCTTCTTACCCATGAATCTCCCTCGTCACCGGAGGCAGACACCGCGAATCGTCGCAAGGCTGATACGTCAACCTCACGCTATCCCCTTCAACCTCCCCCGTAATCTCCACCCGCCCCGAATAAACCGAGATCGCCTCCTGCGAGAACCGCGACTCCAACCGCTCCCCCGCCGGATACCGCACGTTCCGCACCGCGGCGCCTTCGGATTGAACCTCCGTAGCGACCAGATAAGGCTCGGACGCCGGGTTCGCCTGGAGATGCCATCCCGGAGCGATCTCCAGGACCAGGCGGAACCTCCCGTCTTCCACCGTCAAATGCGCTCCCACCAGCTTCTCCGCCTCATAGTCCAGCTTGGCCGTGGCCGCCTCGGCGCTCCTCTCGAAAGCGGCGCGGGCCTCGCCGTACTCCGCGTTGGCCTCCTCGGGGCCGGCGCCCGTCTCGTCGCTTGTCTGGCGATATTCACGCAGGGCGACCAGCATCATCCGCGCCCCGTCCGGATGCCCCTCGATCACCGGCGCGAACGCGGCCAAAGCGTTCCGGGCCTCGGCGCGCCAGGCGAGATCCCCCGTGCGGCGGGCCAGCTCGATCAGGTTGAGCACGGCGATCGAGTTGGCCGCGGGCGTGGCGCCGTCGAACACGTCCTTGCTGCGGAAGAGGACGTCCGGGCTCGCCCCCCCCACGAAGAAGCCGCCCTGGGAATCGCGCAGCCGCCGGACCTGCTCGTTCGTCAGCTCCACCGCGGCCTCGAGCCAGCGCGCCTCCCCCGTGGCCTTGTGGAGGGCCAGGAGACCGCGGACCAGGAAGACGTAGTCACTGAGATAAGCGGCGATTTTTCCGCTTCCCTGCCGCCAGGCGTGGAGCAGCGTCCCGTCCTCAGCCCTCATCGTCTTCAGGACGAAATCCGCCGCCCGGGCCGCCCGCTCCACCAAGGAGCGCTCGCCCAGGAGCCGGCCCGCCATGGCGAAGCCGGTGATCAGCATGCCGTTCCAATCCGCCAGGATCTTGTCGTCCGTCAACGGGCACTCCCGCTTCGACCGGGCGGCGAAGAGCTTCGCCCGGCCGGCGTCCACCTCGCGGATCAGCTCCTCGGGGGCCATCCGCCGGCGGCTCGCCACGTCCTCCAGTCTTTCGGGAAAATGGAGGACGTAATGGGTCCCCTCGAAAAAGGGCGGACCGTCGAAGCCCAGGATGGGGGCGAGGAACGTGAAATCCTCTTCCCCCAGGACCTCGCGCAGCTCCTCGGCCGTCCACACGTAGTAGGCCCCCTCGTGGCCGTGCGTCTCGGCGTCGATGGCGCTCCAGAACGCCCCCTCGGGCGAGGTCATCTCGTACTCCACACAGGCCGCCGTCTCGCGCACGATCCGCGCCGCCTGGGGATCGCCCGTGCGGGCGTGCTCGCGGGCGTACAGCTCCAGGAGGGAGCCGTTGTCGTAGAGCATCTTCTCGAAGTGGGGGATCTTCCACTCGCGGTCCGTGGCATAGCGGTGGAAGCCGCCGCCGAGTTGGTCGTAGATGCCGCCGCGGGCCATCTGGTCGAGCGTCGCGGTGAGCATCCGCCCCGCCTCCTCCCGCTCCTCCACCAGCTCCATCAGCAGGTAGAGATTCGAAGGCGTGGGGAACTTGGGCGCACCGCCGAAGCCGCCCCACTGGGAATCGAACCGCTGGGCGAGCGAGTCGAGCGCCCGGTAGACTATGGTGCCCGCGGGCGGCTCGGGCGCGGGATGAGTGCGCTCCTCCAGGAACCGCCCCATGGCCCGGGCGACCTCCTCCGCCTGCTCGTTGACGTCCGACCGGCGGGTCTTCCAGGCCGTGGCGAGGTCCTCCAGCACGTGGCGGAAGCCAGGCCGGCCGTAGCGGTCGTCCGGAGGAAAATAGGTGCCCGCGTAGTAGGGCTTCAGCTCCGGCGTGAGGAACACCGAGTTCGGCCATCCGCCCTGTCCGGCGAGGATCTGGGTGGCCGTCATGTAGATCTCGTCGAGGTCCGGCCGCTCCTCCCGGTCGAGCTTGACGTTGACGTACTCCCGGTTCATCAGCTCCGCCGTCCTGGGATCGGAGAACGACTCCCGCTCCATGACGTGGCACCAGTAGCACGTCGAGTACCCCACGGACAGGAAGATCGGCTTGTCCTCCCGCCGGGCCCTCTCCAGGGCCTCCGGACCCCAGGGGTACCAGTCGACCGGATTGTGCTGGTGCAACAGGAGATATGGACTGCTCTCGCCCGCCAAGCGATTGGTGTGGCTCGTGTCGTGTGTGGTGG
>CAXTNS010000368.1:0-6935 GCA_964245465.1 uncultured Thermoanaerobaculia bacterium | reverse complement strand
ACACGACAGAGCGTCCGGTAAGCCCCACCACAATATGCGCTACATAGGATCTTCAAATGCCTACCTTGTAGGACAAGCCCCCGACCTGCCGCCCAAGACCACACCTCTTTCTCTTCAGAGCCGTCATTGACGAAGCCGAGGGACAGGCGTACAGTAGTAATGCCTGAATAATGAACGAGATAGCCCGTTCTCATGCTCCAAGGAAGTAGCAGTCGGTAAGGATCTATGGGTAGTAGAGGGAAGCAGACAAGCTAGAAGTTATCGGGCTCTGCAAGTTGAGGTAAAAATGCCCCAAGTATTTATTAGTCACAGCAGCAAGGATCGCGAACTGGCTGGGAGTCTTGTTGACTTGCTGCGGTCTGCGCTGAATCTTCCTGCTGATTCTATCCGGTGCACTAGTGTTGACGGACATAAACTCGGTGGCGGTCAGGAAACAGACCGAACCTTGCGCACGGAGATTCGGGAGTGTGAGGCATTCCTAGGCCTGATTTCAGCAATTAGCATTGAGTCGGCCTATGTGCTCTTCGAACTGGGCGCACGCTGGGGCGCAGAAAGGCATCTCCTTCCGCTGTTAGCTCCCGGTGCCGATGCTGGATTACTCCGTGGTCCACTTTCCGGCATCAATGCCCTGAATTGCTCCAGCGCTGGCGAACTCCATCAAATGGTTCAGGAACTTGCTGCTTTGCTCGGGGTACCGCTCGAAAAGCCAGCTGTCTATCAGAGGCGAATTGAGGAAATCCTTGGTTTCGCCGCTCGAACTACTAGACCGCCCCCCTTGCCTGATAATGTGGGTAGCGGTACTGAGAGTTCTCCAGCGGTTACGTCTTTGGCAGAAACCGAAGCCTACGCTAGCGCAGCTATAGTTATTCAAAAGCATTGCGAACATGAATGGCCAGACGACTTTAGTATGCGAGCTTACTGTATCGAGCAGCAGGAAAAGGCGCTGGCCGAATTGAAGCGAGGACGACCATCTGACATTCCTGAAGATGTCTTCCGCCGCATTCGGCAGAAATGTGCGGGTGAATGGCTGACAGATTTCGGTATGAGGCAGTACTGCGAAGAAGAACAAGTAAAGGCTTACAGGAAGCTCCATGGTGAGAAGAAGGCCCGCTAACTCCACGGTTGAGCGGACGAGCACCGCCCTATTATGCGGTGCCGCCGCTCACCTTCACGGCGTTGGCGCGCCGAAGACAGCATGCGTGTCGGGTCCCTACACACGGAGGAAGACGATGCCTAAGCATCAGATTTTCACGACAACATTTGCGAGGGTTTATCCGCTGTATGTTCAAAAGGCGGAACGCAAAAATCGCACGAAAGAAGAAGTTGACCAAATCATTTGCTGGCTGACGGGCTATGACCAAGCGGGATTACAGCAGCAAATCGAACAGAAAAACGATTTTGAAACTTTTTTTGCTCAAGCTCCAGCCATTCATTCGAATAGTTCGCGTATCAAGGGCGTAGTGTGCGGTGTTCGCGTAGAAGAAATCGAAGATCCGCTGATGCAAAAGATACGCTATTTAGACAAGCTCATTGATGAGCTCGCAAAAGGAAAGGCGATGGAGAAGATTCTGCGGCAATAACTCGTTTCGCCAGCGCGGCCCTTCAGGCCGCCAGGACGAACCCAGGCCCAGGGCATCTGCCTCCGGCCTCAGAAGCCCTGGGTTGAAATCTCGCGACCCTTCGGGCCGCAAAGACCGCAGGCTGGCGAAGACTACGAAACTCTCGAATCAAACCTGGCGGGCACAAACCAATGGCGGCGGTAGTAGGCTCCGATCCGCTCGAAGATGCCGCCCATGGCCCCCGTGGCAAGGGCGTCTCGGAAGAGGAGCCACGCCGCCAGCGCGTCCTTGTGCATGCCCCAGTTCTTCATGATCGGGTAGCACTCGGCCACCAACTCGGCCGCCCGGGCGCTCTCTCCCTTCCCCACAAGCACCTGGGCGAGGTCGATCGAGACGAGGACGAGCTCGTGGTTCTGGTCTCTTGCCCGGAACTCCTCCCAGATCTGGGAGAAGATGCTCTCGGCCTGGGAATACTCTCCGAGGCGGTAGGCGATCCGCCCCTCGAGCCAGTGCAGTCGAAGCTGTGTCCACTTGTCCGGAAACTGCCGGTAGAGCGGCCGGGCGCGGTCGAGAACGGCGAGCGCCTCCTCACTCCGCCCGGAGTCGTTCAGGAACTTGGCGAGGCCATGCTCGGCGCAAAGAAGGAGCCGGGGCTCCTTCGCACCGTCGAGGAGGGCGAGAGCCTTCTTGATGTGGCTTGCGCCCCGCTCGGGGTCCACATACCCAATCGCCTCTCCCATCTGGAGGAGGATGCGCCCTTGGCCGTGGGGATCGCGGGCCTCCCGGTACTTCTCCAGGGCCTCTTCCAGAGAGGCCTCGGCAAGCTCGAACTCGCCGAGGTCTTTCATGTACGAGGCTTCGAGGCTCACAAGATACGCTTCCTCTGAGGGGTCTCCGGTCCCCTCCTCCAAGATGCGCCATGCCTCGTTGAAGGCGCGGCGCGCTCCCTCGAAGTCGGAAGCGAGCCGCCGGGCGTTTCCGAGAGCGGCCCAGGCGTGGGCGCGCAGGTCCGCGTGGCGCTCCTCTCCGATCTCGGCCGGGTTCAGGCGCTCGGCCACGAGGATGGCGAGACGGATGATATCGACCGCTTCGGCGGGCTCGGAGCGGATGTAGCCCGCCGCGGCTTCGAGGAGACGGCTGAAGAGGCCGTAGGTATGGAAGCTCTGGTCGTGCTCCACCTTGTGGAAGCGATGCTGGGGATTCAAGGGCTCAAGCTCGGCCCACTGGCCCCAGCCCCGGAGCTTCTCGATCGCAAGCCGCTGCTCTCCCTCGCTTGCGAAGGCCATGGCCCGGGAGAAGATCTCCTCGTAGGCCTCTTCCCATCCGGCCTTGTCCTTCGCGCCCCAGAGGCCCAGCTCCGAGGCGATCCGGATCGCCGTCTGGGAACACTCCGGGCATCCGCTGATCAGGTGCTCGACCACGACCTTGCCCTCTTCCCGCGAGGCCTCGACCCGCAGGAAGCGCTCGAAGAGCTTCTCCGAAATGTGCTCCGTCATTCTGTCCTCCCCTAAGTTACGAGTTTCTGCCGATATATTATTTCAATGTCTGCCGTGCGGTAGCAGAAAGGGAGCGCAAAAAAACGCCGGCCGGTGCCGGCGGTATTCATAGGAGGAAACGCGGGAGAGGCCTAGCCGTTCGGGTCCATCGTTCCCCGGGAGTCCGACTCGGCTCCGGCGGCCTGGGCTGAGGACGGCGCGGGGGTGCCGTTCGGGTCCATGCCGTCCCGGCTCTTCAGGAGGACCTGGGGGAGGAAGCTCTCGATCGTCTCGAGGAGCCGGACGGCAAGGCTCGGCCTCTTCCTCTCCTTCGGGAGCTCGGCCGCGGAGACGCTTCCGAGAGAGAAGAGAACGAGAAGGAGAAAGGCGAGGACGCGGGGCCAGACTGTACGGGCCATAGGGGGGGTCCCTCCGGAAGAGCTTCCCGTCTCCCTCCATGGGAGGGGGAGCCCTTCCACCCGTACAGTGTGGCGGATTACGGCAGGCCGGGACCTTTTAACTGGAACGGGTTCAGCTTTCAGGAACCCACACTGTAGGCCCGCCTGGCCCGTGGGTGCCCGGCGCGGCGGAGGCACTCTTCGAGTCTGCCGAGCAGGCCGGGCCCGAGGAACGTCCGCACGAGGCCGCGCGTCGCTTCGATGTCGAGGTCCTTGACCTTCGCGATGAGACGGATGGCATCCCGCTCGTCTTTGTCGGTGCCGGCCGCCAGCTTCATGGCGACGAGGTGCTCGGGCGGGGCCACGGGAAGCCCTTCGAATTGATCGTCCTGCGCTTCGGCGGCACGAATGGCGTCGAGGTAGAGGGACTGCAGATTCCCCCATTCCTCGCTCGATCGATCGATGAAATCAGTCCGGACTCCTCGTTTCGAGATGCGCGCATGGACGCCGCCGATCGTGAGCTGCGACACCTCGGCGTCGGTTTGGTGAAGGACTTCGAGAATCGAGGGGATGCTTGCCTGGGGGACGGCAAGGTCGACGTCCTTGGTGTACTCGTGGTCCGCCTCGTCGTCGAGCCAGTACCACATCGCCACTCGTCCGATCAGCGCGCGGCGGGACTTGGACCGGTCGAGGATCTCCAGACCGAACCGGGCCGAGGGCACCGGATCGAACGTGGGAAGCAGCCGGGGTTTTGCTGTGCGGCGAGCTGCCAAGGATCGATCCTCCAGGAGGCCATCATAGTCGCCGGGACGACCCCGTGGGGCCGCCCCGGCGGAGAGAAACCGCTACAGCTCCCGCAAAGCGGTCGCAACCGGCAGGCGCGCAGCGCGGATGGCGGGGAAGAGGCCGCCGATCAACCCCATCAGCAGCGAGCAGACGATGCCCAGCACGATGAGCGGCGGCGTGACGGCGAACGCGAACGACAACTGGCTGAACGTGCTCCAGTTCAGGGTCGAGGTCTGGAATCCGTCGAAGGCCAGCCAGGCTACGACCGCCCCGATCAGGCCGCCTACGAGCGCCAGGAGCAGCGCCTCCGAGAGCACGGAGATCACCACCGGTCCGGCGCGGAACCCGAGGGCGCGCAGCGTTGCGATCTCCCGCGTGCGCGAGGACACCGCCGCGTACATGGTGTTGAGTGCCGCGAAGACGGCTCCCGCTCCCATGGTGACCGTGATGAAGATCCCGATGATCTTGATCATCAGGGTCAGCGCCTGCGACTGGGAGGCGTAGTACTCCTCCTCACGGATCACCTTGGTGTCGAGTTGGGGATTGCTGGTCAGAGCGTCCTTGAAGGTGGTGAACGCCGCCGGGGAATCGAGCTTGACGTAGACCGACTGGAACGTGCTGCCGCGCCGGTAGGCGGGCTGGAGCACCCCGACGTCGCACCAGATCTCCGACTCCGGAACGCCGCCCCCGGCCTCGAAGATGCCCACCACGGTCCATTCGTTCTGCCCCCAGCGCAGGCGGTTCCCCAGATCCAGACCCGCGAACTGCGACGCCGCGGCCCGGCCCACCACGATCTCGTTGCGGCCGGGCTCGAACTTCCGTCCCTCGACGATGCGCACCTTGTCGCGCACCTCGAAGGCGGCCGGCTGCACGCCTCGCAAGGGCACGTTCGCGTCGGTTCCGGTCGAGCGCTTCGGCAGGTCGACGATCACGTACAGCTCGGCCGAGGCGGCCCGCGCCCCCGGCGCCTCGGCGATGAGGCGCGTGTCGTCGCGCTGGAGGCCGCTCATCATTTCGCTGTCGCTGCCGGACCGCAGCACCACGGCGGTGTCCGACGAGGCGCTCGCGGTCAGGGCGTTGCGGACACCTTCCCCGATGGAGAACACGGCGATGGAGACGATCACCACCCCGGCCACGCCGACGATGATCGCCAGCGAGGAGCCGAGGCGCTGGGGGATTGTCCGCAGGTTGACCGCCGTCACCGCCAGGACTTGAGAGAGCCAGTTCATGGTTCATACCCTCCGCAGCGCATCGACGATGCGCAACCGCATGGCCTGGGCCGCCGGCAGCAGCCCGGCGATGGTTCCGAAGAACAGGACCAGCGCTACTCCGGTCAGGAGAGCATTGGCCGGCAGAAAGAAGACTGGCAGGAAGGACTTCAGCGCCTGGCCCAGCCCGGGAATGATCGCCACCACGGCCAGGAGCAGGCCCAGCCCGCCGCCGAGCACCGCGATGGCCACCGACTCGGCGAGCACCAGCCCCAGCACCCGCCTGCGCGAAAAGCCCAGCGTCTTCAGCACGGCCAGCTCGCTGGTGCGCTCCCGCACCGCCTGCGCCATGGTGTTGCCCGTCACCACCAGCATGATGAGGAAGACCGCCGCCAGCACCCAGCGGACGATCGCACCGATGTTGCCCACCTGGTTGGCGAAGGACTGGGCGAAGGCCTTCTCGGTGTTGGTCTTGGTCTCGGCCGGGGAGTTGGCGAACAGCCCGTCGATGCGGCTCGAGAGGCTGGCGGCCTGCGCCGGATCGGCGATCCGCACCGTGTACCAGCCCACGAAGCCGAGCCGGCCGCCCATGCCCTCGTTCAGGTAGTCGTAGCGGAAGTACATGCCGCTGGTGTCGGTCCCCTTCTCGGCCCCCTCGTAGATGCCGGAGACGTTGAACTCCCAGAGGCTCGAGCCGCCCGGCTTGCGGTAGATCGTGCCCTGGATGGGGATACGGTCGCCGACCTTGAAGCCGAACCGGTCAGCGAGCTGCCGGCCGATGATCGCCCCGGCGCGGTCGGAGAGCCAGGCCTTCTTCTGCTCCGGAGTCAGGATGTACTCGGGGTAGAGGTCCAGGAAGGTCTCGTGGTCGACCGCCATCTGGCCGAAGAAGTTCTTGGGGTCCTGGTAGACGCCGCCGAACCAGTTGGCGAAGGTGACGGCCTCGACGCCCGGCACCGCCTTGATCCGCGGCCCGTAGGTGGCCGGCAGCGGCTGGATGATGGCGACCTTGTGGATGGTCAGCAGGCGGTCCGCCCCCGCCACGTCCACGCCGCTGGTGAAGGCGTTGTCGATGGCCAGCAGAGCCCCGAACAGCACGAAGCTGACGAAGACCGACAGCACCGTGAAGATCGTCCGGGCCTTCTTCCGCTTCAGGTTGCTCCAGACCAGGGGGAGGAATTTCATGCCGCCGCCTCCAGCACGAGGTTGCCCTTCTCCAGGTGCACGGTGCGCCGGGCGCAGGCCGCGGCGTGGGGGTCATGAGTGACCATGATGATGGTCTTGCCGTGCTCACGGTTGAGCGCCTGGAGCAGGTCCAGGATCTCGTCTCCCGACTTCCTGTCGAGGTCGCCCGTGGGCTCGTCGCACAGCAGCAGCGTCGGGTCGGTGACGATGGCCCGGGCGATGCCCACCCGCTGCTCCTGGCCGCCCGAGAGCTGCCGCGGGTAGTGCCTGGCGCGGTCGGCGAGGCCGACCATGGCCAGAGCGGCCGCCACGTGCTTCTTGCGC
>CAXTNS010000367.1:0-6942 GCA_964245465.1 uncultured Thermoanaerobaculia bacterium | reverse complement strand
GGGCTTGACGAGCTCCGCTTCGACCTCGTCGAGGTTGGCGGGGACGGGGATCGACCGGTCGGCCGAGGCGGGCTCGACCCAGGCGAAGGCGCCGAGGTCGGCCCGTTCTGCGGGCGTCAGGGAAACGGTGAGCGGCTTTGGAGGCCGGGGCGGCGCCGGCTCCGGAGCCGCGACGGGCACGGCCACCGCGGCCGCTCTGGCCGCCGGGGCCACGGGCTTGGGAATCGGCGGCATCCGCAGAGCCGGCGCGGGGCCGGCGAGCACGGGCGCTCCCGCGGCCACCGCGGCCGCCGCCGGTGCCACCGGCATCGGCAGATCCGGCAGCGGCGGCGGCGGCTTCATCCTGGCCGCGGTGGAGAACGGGCTCTCGAGGATGGGGAGCTCGGCGATCGGCGGCTTCTGCGGCTCGGGGCTCTTGTCCCACAGGAAGCGGGCGCGGTTGAGCCGGTCGAGCACCATGCCGTAGCGCGACGGGCACTCCTCGCCGTAGTACCTCTCCAGGACCTCGAGGATGCGGATCTCGCCCGCCACGTGGACCTTGACGCGCTTGCCGGAGGCGAAGGCGATCTCGTCCTGGGCGGCGAGGTTGCGCGGGTCCATGAGCGCCAGGTCGAGCCGCCCGCCCTCGACCCGGAAGGGCACGGCGCGCAGGCGGCGGGCGACCTTGTCGGAGATCAGGCCCAGGACCTCCTCGGGGATGCCGCGCAGGTCGTCGATCTCCACGGCGGGGACGCCGAGCTGCTCGGAGAGGCCCTTGAGCAGGAGGTCCTCCCGCAGGGCGTCCATCTCGAGCAGGCAGGTGCCGAGCCGGCCGCCCGCCACGTTCTGGTTCTTGAGGGCGCGGGTCAGTTGCTGGACCGTGATCCAGCCGCGAGCCACGAGGAGCTGTCCGAGCTTCGCCATACTGCGTCTAAATGATTTACATTCCGGTACTTAAGCGCAAGGGCGCCATTATAGAGGGGGGTCGATAGCCTTGTAAAGCGGCAAGGAGCGCTGCTATTCTGGCGGCGTGAAGCGTTTTACCCCCGCGGTTTCGGCCGCCTGCCTCGCCCTTCTGTCCTCCACGTTCAGCGCCGCCGCTCCGCAGGGTACCGGGTCTTCCCTGCCGTCGCCGGCCTCGTATCAGTTCGCCCTGGGCAAGCTCCTGGCCGTCGAAGGCTCGGTCAACGACGCGCTCGTCGCCTTCGAAGAGGCCGAGCGGATGGCTCCCGACTCGCCGGAGACCGCCTACGTCCTGGTCGAGCACTCGCAGCTCCTCACCCGCATGGCCCAGTACGCGCGCAATCCGTCGACACGCGACGATTCGTTGCGCCAAGCCGGGGAGAAGGTGCAGGCGGCGCGCCGCCTGGCGCCCGACAACCTCGACGTGCTGCGGGCCGTGGGCGACGTCTACATCGAGCTTTCGGCGAGCGATCCGGCCGCCCTGGCCACGGCGCGCGACGCCCTGGAGGCCGTGCGCAAGCGCGACCGCAACGACGCCCAGACCTTCCTCACGCTGGGCCGGATCTATCTCGACCAGAACCAGCCGGAGAAGGCCGCCGAGGTCTTCCAGGAGCTGGTCGACAACATCCCCCAGCAGCGCACGGCCTACGCCCTGCTCGTCGAGTCGCTGATGCGCTCCAACAAGCAGCCGGAGGCCGAGAAGGCCCTCCAGGAGATCCTCACCTTCGACCCCGGCTCGCTCGAAGCGCGGCTCACCCTGGCCGACCTTCAGAGCCGGCGCGGCGACGCCAAGGCCGTGCTGGAGACGCTGCGGAGCGCCCCGGAGGAGGTGCGCGACGATCCGCGGCTGGAGCGCCAGCTCGCCTGGGCCCTCTACCAGGGAGGCGACCTGGAGGCGGCGCTCAAGGAAGTGGACCGGCTCTCGGGCAAGGACCCGGACAGCCAGGCCCTGGCCCTGCTGCGCGGCCTGGTGGTGGCCGCCCAGGGGCGCAACGAGGAGGCCATCGAGCTGCTCTCCAAGGTGCGGACGGCCCAGCCCAAGGACGCGGGGGTGGCGCTCGCCCTGTCGCAGGTGATGCAGCGCGCCGGCCGGCGCGGCGAGGCCGCGGCGGTGCTCGCCGGCCTCGCCGAGATCCTGGAGAAGGATGGCAAGCCCGAGGAGGCCCAGGAGGTCCGCCTGGAGGCCGCCCAGATCCACTTCGACGCCAAGGACTGGAACAGGGTGGGGGAGATGCTGCGTCCCCTGCTCACCTCGACCGACCCGGCGCTGCGCGGACAGGCCGCGCTCATGCAGGCCGACGCCCTGTCCCGGGCCGGGCGCCACGACGAGGCCCTCGACCTGCTGGCCCGCGAGAAGGATTCGCCGGCCGTGGCGAGCCGCCGCGCCGAGGTGCTCACCCGCGCCGGCCGCAACGAGGAAGCCGGGCGCGTCTTCGCCCATCTGGCGGAGGAGGGCGGCGCGTCGGCCCTGGCCGCGGCCCAGGGCTTCCAGCGGCTGGACCGCTACCAGGAGTCGATCCCGATCCTGGAGAAGCTCACCACCGTCCATCCGGAACAGGCCGTGACCGGCTTCCTGTTGGGCGCGGCCTACGAGCGCACGGGCCAGCGCGACAAGGCGGTGGCCGAGTTCCGCCGGATCCTTCAGGTGGAACCGGATTTTCACGCCGCGCTCAATTATCTCGGATACGCTTTCGCCGAAGCGGGGCCGCACCTGGAGGAAGCCCTGAGCCTGATCACCCGGGCCGTGGCCCTCGACCCCGACAACGGCGCGTACGTCGATTCGCTGGGTTGGACCTACTACCGACTCGGCCGCCCGGAGCAGGCCCGAGGCTATCTCGAGCGGGCCGCCCGTCTCGAGCCCGAGGACGCGACGCTGCAGGAGCATCTGGGAGATGTCTATGTTGCGTTGGGGCAGACGGAGAGGGCAAGACAGGCCTACCAGAGGGCGCTCGACATCGGAGCCGGCGGCGCCGAGAAGCCCGAGGACATGGAGAAGGTCCGCCACAAGCTGGAGGAGCTGGGCAAACCCAAGCCTTGATGGGGGTGGTGTAGGGGCCGCCCCTACAGCCGCCCTCCTCTTCCTTGCATTGCTGACCCTCTCCTGCGCGGGCAGCACGCCCGCGCCGAAGCCCCTGCCCGCGGCGAGCCTCACGCCGTGGCAGATCCCTCAAGGCGCGTATGGCTCGCAGCGGCTGTACCGGGTGATCTACTCGGGCCCGGAGGGGGAGGGCTCCTTCCGGGTCACCCTGCGGCTCGCCACGCCGGCGCGCTATCAGCTCCAGGCCGTCGATCCCGTGGGCCGGTCGCTCTGGAGCCTCGACGTCTCCAACGACTCCGGTCTCTGGCTCAACCACCGCGCCAAGACCTACTGCCTGTTCGAGGGGCGGTTCGACGTCGCGGGCGTGCCCCTGGGGCCGTTCCCGCTGCTCTCGCTCCCCTCGCTGCTCCTCGGCCGGGTACCCGCCAATCCAGCCGAGGGATCGCCCACGGCCGAGCCGCGGGGCCGGGAGTTCGACTTCCGCGACTCCACCAACCGCCGCTGGTACGGCAACCTGGGAGAAGAGGGGGCCGTGCTCAACTGGACCCTGGCGGAAGACAGCACGCCCAAGGTCTGGTGGATCCGCCGCGAAGACTGGGCCATCCTCTCCGACCGCGAGCGCAACGTGCAGGTGCGCTGGCGGGAGATGGTGCGCGAGAACCTGGACCAGGAGCCTCCCCGCCTGGAGATTCCCGCAGGCTACCGCGAGGTGCCCTGTGGAGAGCAGGAAGTGCCAGAGCCCGAGGAGTAGGGGGAAGGCCCCGCTAGGGCAGTTTGTAATTTTGCCCTAGGATTTGACACCCAGATTATCCCTCCGTACCATATCCAGCCCGTGTAGATAGGGATCTGATTCTCAAAACGGGTCTCTGGTGCTCTCCGGAGGTTCCGTCAGTATATAATGCCTGGATTGATGCCGACGCGTGTATAAGGGCGGCCCCTGTCCAGGGAACGAAGCCCTCTTGGCTGCCGTTTCCGCCTTGGAGGACGCCGCCGAAGACCAAAGCGCCGTTGGGGTTGGAAGCCCCTGGAGGCTGCGGGCGGGCGTTGAGTACACGCGGAGGAACGACCAGGGATGACCCGGAGAGGACACGGAAAATGGAGATTACAGAGGTCAAGGTCTTTCCGATTCAGGAAGAGAAGCTGAAGGCATTCGTCTCGATCGTGTTCGACCATTGCTTCATGGTCAACGACATCAAGATCATCCAGGGACGGGACGGGCTCTTCATCAGCATGCCGAGCCGGAAGAAGAAGAACGGCGAGTTCAAGGACGTCGCCCACCCGCTCAACAACGAGACGCGGCGGATGATCGAGGAGAAGGTGCTGGCCGAGTACGACCACGCCCTCCAGGATCGGGGCGAGCCGCCGGCGGAACGGGGAGAGCGCGCCCTGCGGGTCTCCGCGGCCGTCGACGAGGAGCCGATGGGCATTGCGGCCGCATCCTCGACGGCATCCATGCCACCTCCGCCGGTCGTGCCGGAGAAGAGCCTGGAAGAAATCGAGGAGATGCACCTTCGCGATTCCTTCTGGACCGTGTAAGCTTCCGTCCCGTGTCCTGAGGCCCCTGGCCGCAGGGAGCTGGGGCGTCGCCAAGCGGTAAGGCACCAGACTTTGAATCTGGTTACCGGAGGTTCGAATCCTCCCGCCCCAACCACGGCCGAGCGGGCCGAGCAGGAAGAACAAACAACGGACCCCTAGTCTTGTGCCGTCTCTAGGAGCCCCGCTCCCGGGGCGGGTCTCGATGTCGTCGTCTTTTGATTCGAAACAGGCCAGAGGGGAAACATGGCGGGTGAACTGAAAATCTTCGGCGGGCGTGCCCATCCGGCGCTGGTGGCCGAGATCTGCGACTCCCTGAACATCGAGGCCGGCAAGGTCTCGGCGTACAACTTCTCCGACGGCGAGACGTTCTGCCAGATCGACGAGAACGTGCGCGGCTCGGACGTCTTCATCGTCCAGCCGACCAGCAGCCCCGTCAACGAGAACCTGATGGAGCTGCTGATCATGCTCGACAGCTTCAAGCGCTCCTCGGCCTCGCGCGTGACGGCGGTCATCCCCTATTACGGCTACGCCCGCCAGGACAAGAAGGACAAGCCGCGCGTGCCCATCACGGCCAAGCTGGTGGCCGACCTGATCTCGCGCGCCGGGGCTGACCGCGTGCTGACCCTGGACCTTCACGCCGACCAGATCCAGGGCTTCTTCGACGTGCCGGTGGACCACCTGTTCGCGGCGCCCGTCCTCCTGGACGCGGTGCGCGAGATGAAGATCCCGGACCTGGTCGTGGTCTCGCCGGACGCGGGCGGCGTCGAGCGCGCGCGGGCCATCGCCAAGCGCCTGGAAGCGGGCCTTGCCATCATCGACAAGCGCCGCACCGCCCCCAACACGGCCGAGGTCATGCACCTGATCGGCGACGTCGAGGGCTGCAACGCCCTGGTCGTCGACGACATCATCGATACCGCCGGCACCCTGACCAAGAGCGTCGACGCCTTGAAGGAAAAGGGCGCCAGACGGGTGCTCGCGGCCGGAGTGCACGGCGTCCTCTCCGGGCCCGCGCTCCAGCGCATCGCCGATTCATGCCTGGAGACCGTCCTGATCACCAACACGACGCCGGTGGAAGAGAAGCTCGCCCGCCTGCCGAAGCTGCGGCCTCTGTCGGTCGCGCCGCTTCTGGGCGAGGCCATCCGCCGGATCCACGAGAACAGCTCCGTGAGCTCCCTCTTCGTCTGAAGAGACCCCGTTTTTGAAGCAAGGAAAACCGAAGCGAGGAAAACCATGAGTGACACGATGACGCTTGAAGTGAACCCCCGGGAGCAGACCGGGAAGAACGCCAACCGGCGGTCGCGCTCGGCCGGCAAGATCCCGGCCGTGGTCTATGGCGGCGGCAAGGAGAGCGTGGCCATCGAGGTGGACCGCAAGACGCTGATCGACACGCTGAAGGGCCATGCCGGCGAGAACCCGATCTTCCTCCTGAAGCTCGGCGACAAAGAGCGGCACGCCATGATCCGTAACATGCAGACGGACCCGGTCAGCCGCCAGGTGATCCACATCGACTTCCAGCGCGTGCTGATGGACCAGAAGGTCCGCGTGGCCGTGCCGGTCGAGCTCCAGGGCGTCCCCTACGGCGTCAAGACCGAGGGCGGCATGATCGACTTCGTCACCCGCGAGATCCACGTCGAGTGCCTGCCGGGCCAGATCCCGAAGCACGTCGACGTCGACGTTACGGAGCTCCACCTGGGCCAGCACGTCGAGGCCCGCGACCTGAAGCTCCCCGAGGGCGTCGAGCTGCTCGACGAGCCCGACCGCGTCATCGCCTCGGTCGGCCACCACGGCAAGCACGAGACGGACGCTGAGGCCGAGGGCGGCGACCGCGCCGAGCCCGAGGTCATCAAGAAGACCAAGGGCGAGGAGTAAGGGCTTCCCGCCCGCATGCACCTCATCCTCGGGTTGGGCAACCCGGGCGAGGAGTACCGCGCCACCCGCCACAACGTGGGCTTCCGGGTGGTCGAGGAGCTCGCCCGGCGTTGGCAGGTCCCCCTCGACCGCCTGGACTGCAACGCCCTCGCCGGCCGGTTGACCTCCGGGGCGGCCGGGGAGGCGCTTGAAGGGGATCGATCTGTTCTGTTGGCCAAGCCCCAGACCTACATGAACCGCAGCGGCTACGCGGCCCGCTGCTTCGCGGAGCGCTACGGCATCGACCCGACTGCGGTGCTGGTGGTCTACGACGAGGTGAACCTGCCCCTGGGCAAGCTGCGCCTCCGCCGTTCCGGCAGCCCCGGCGGCCACCGGGGTCTGGAGTCGGTGATCGAGAACCTCCGCACGGCCGAGGTGCCCCGCCTGCGCCTGGGCGTCGCCCCGGAAGAGGGCCGGCCCACGGGAGGGGAGGACCTCGTCGAGTTCGTCCTCTCCCCTTTCGCCCAGGAGGAGCTGGAGGCGGTCTGGGGCTCCGGCGCTCAGCGCGAGCGCTGCCT
>CAXTNS010000366.1:356-6942 GCA_964245465.1 uncultured Thermoanaerobaculia bacterium | reverse complement strand
GGTGCTCGGCACGCCGGGCGTGGACGTCATCTACGGCGGCGGCGAGGGCCAGGAGGACGAGCACGGTGGCGAACGCCCCGCCGGCGATCGTGGCTCTCTTCATGGCCGGCTCTCCGCGATGATGATCAGCGATGTCTTCATGCCACCGATTATCACCGCAGATTGTGGCGATCGTGGGGCGCCGGAGGGGCCTGAACATGGCACGAGGCGTGATGCGCCGGAGCTGCCGGTCAGGCGGCGGACCCTTCCACCGAGCGGAACGTCAGTGAAACCCGGCGACTCCGGAAGATCACCTGATCCCCGACGCGGTCGCTCTTGCGGGCCGGGATCGAATGCCGCCAGTCGTAGCGGGCCGGCCCCGCCCGCACCAGTAGGCTCCCGCGCTCCAAGAGCAGCCATTCCCGCCTCTCGTCCGCCTCGGCCGAAAACTTCATCATTCAGGACGAACCGAGCGTCACCGAGCAGATCACCGGGCCGAAGCACGGCACGCAATCCACGTGGGAGGAGATCCCCTGCCCCGGCTCGTACTCGTTGACGATGAGCTGATCCGGGGCCGAGGGCATCAAGTCGCCATCCGTCAGGCGGGCGACCAGGGGAAGCGCCCAATCCGGCAGTGGGCCGAGATACATCGACGGATCGACCCTCCGGGCTTTGTAGTCATAGCGATAGCCGTAGTGCTGGACCCGGCGCTTGAGGTCGCCGAGCCAGGGCTGAGCGTCGATCGCCGCGAGGAGCTCCGCCTCCCACGGCTCATCGACGAAGCCGGGAACGTATCGCAGACCAGGAATCGCCATAGGCTCGCCTCCGCTACCTACGATACTGCCGTTCAGCGAGAGGAGCGCCAGGAAGGTCCGGTCCTCTCCTTGGAGCCGCAACAGAAACCTTTGTGCGTGCAGGGATCACGTAAGCTGCGTGTCCGCTACGAGCTGCTGCTCGACGATCTCATGGATCTTCGGGATCGCCGATTCCTCGACGTGGCCCGCGAGCGCGAGGGGCACCAGCGCAGGGTCGACGGCGTCCTTTCAGCTCGATCAGCCCTGGGCACGGGACGCGTTCAGCGTCACGGCCGCGCGAATAAGAGCCTTCAATGCCTCCTCGTCAATCTTCTCGCCCTCGTGGACGTCGATGGCACGCCTGGTGTTGCCCTCGAGGCTGGAGTTGAAGAGGCCTGATGGGTCGTCAAGTGCGGCCCCCTTGGCAAAGGTCATCTTTACGACGTTCTTGTAGGTCTCGCCGGTGCAGATCAATCCGTCGTGAGACCACACCGGCCCCCCCCACTTCCACTCCTCGACCACCTCAGGGTCGGCTTGCTTGATCAATGCGCGGAGCTGGGAGAGCATCTTGCCCCGCCAGTCGCCCAGCTCCTTGATCCTATCGTCTATCATCTGAGATGGAGACTTGTCTTTCTGAGACCCGCTCTTGCTCATGATGTTTCTTTCTTTTCGTTTCTTTGCTTCTCGCGGCCTGTTAGGCATCACAGGGCTCCGACACGTGCTGATTCTAGCTGGAGCTGCGATTGACCACAATCCGCTCTCATGCGCCGTAATGGAGCGACGACGGGGTCCTGCGACGCCGTCGGGTTGGACGATGAGCTCTTCGGACGCCACCGCGAAATGAGTTTTTACCCGTCCTTGAGCGTTGGGGTATGCACCGTGAAGGGCTGGCGATGTGGATGCTGTTCCGGGACGCCGTCATCGAGCACGCGACAGAGGGGGCCGTCCTGGATGAGGCCGTCTTCCGCCGCCTCGCTTCCTTACTTCCTGCGCGCTTGACGGCAGCCTTTGGGCGATGCCCGCCAGCTCCAGATTTCCTAGGACGGGCCGGCCGATGGCTATTCATGTTTTCTCAAAACGTAGTATCCGTCCAGATCCCGGAGTGAGAACTCCCTTGTTTGAGTGTTCGGGTTCACGTGGGGCTCCTCCTCGAACCGGGCGACGAGCGCGCGTGCCCTCTTCAGGGCCATGTCGTAGTCGTCGACGCGGAAGAACAAGAGGAGCCCATTGCCAGGTGATGCCTTGTCGGGGCTCATCAAGGAAGGATGCTCGTGCGCGCCCCATTGGTGCAGGCAGAGCAAGACAGTTCCATCCGAGTCGAGGATCTGGCCAAAGTCCACGTGGGCCGGTGCCGTCTCCGACTGGTCGAAGAGTGACTGGTACCACTTGAAGCTCGACCCGACGTCGTTCACCCCGATGATGGTCCAGATGCGCTTCATGCCAATCCTCCGGCGGCCGGAGCATACCGGCGCCAACGCGAGGCCAATCAGCGGCCGGGCCGGCACCGAACCGGCGCTCGACCGACATGAAGCTTACCCGCCGGCCCGGCCCGGTCCGTTGCATTGGCGGGTTATCCCGCCGTCGCGCCCCCGAAGCAGATGATGTAGCCATCGGGGTCTTCTACGTAGAAGTCCTTGGTGCCCCACTCCGTCGCGGTCAGTGGCTTGATGACCTTGGCGCCGTTGTCAACGCACTGCTGATAGAATGTCTCAATGCCTTCGACGCCTGCCGACGCGTCGAGATGCTCATTGTCTCGCCGGTGTTTGCGTTCGTCCGGGTTCTTTGGCGCTTCTTTCAAATGCAGCTCCAAGCCGTCCAGCCGACCGATCGCATAGAACCCTTCCCACGGCTGGCCAAAGGCAAAGCCGAGCGAGTCGCGGTAATACGCGATGGCGCGATCGAGATCGTCCACGAGGAACTGCGGCGCAAGCGACGTCACGCGAGGCTTTGCAGCGGTCAATGTCATGCGGCTCTCCTTGGCGAAATAACGCTGTCGGCAGTGAGCGCGCGGAAACCGCGCTATTTGCGGTTTCCGTCCGCTCGACCGACACTCGAATCCGAGGACCGCGTCGCCCGCCCGCCTTGCACTTCCGAGATGCACGCCTGCGAAGACGCAACCTCAACCGCGGCGCGCCGCCTCGATTGCAGCGATGTCGATCTTTTTCATCTGCATCATCGCATCGAACGCGCGCTTGGCGGCAGCGGTATCGGGATCGGTGACCGCTTTCGTCAGGGCAATCGGCGTGATCTGCCAGGACAATCCCCATTTGTCCTTGCACCAGCCGCACGCACTCTCTTCGCCGCCGTTGCCGACGATCGCGTTCCAGTAACGATCCGTTTCGGCCTGGTCAGTGGTTGCGACCTGAAACGAGAATGCTTCGTTGTGCTTGAAATTGGGTCCGCCATTGAGCCCGAGGCAGGGAATTCCCATCACGGTAAACTCGACCGTCAACACATCCCCTTGCTTCCCGGACGGAAAATCTCCCGGTGCGCGGTGTACCGCGCCAACGGACGACTCGGGGAAGGTCTTGGCGTAAAAACGCGCCGCCTCCTCGGCGTCGCCATCGTACCAAAGGCAAATCGTGTTCTTTGCTGGCTTTTCCATGTCACTTCTCCATCGTAATGAGCCATCCGAAGCCGGAGTCAACGGTCCGCTCGCAGTCGGAGGGCATTGGCTCGGCCGACCTTTCCACGTCAACGTGTGGCAAGATCCGTACCATTCCGGCGCTGCTTCACCGTGCTTCGCATAGGCGGGATAACGTTCCCTGCTCATTGGCCTTGAGGCGGCTGCCACAGCTCGACCTTGTTTCCCTCTAGATCCATGACCCAGGCAAACTTCCCATACTCGGATTCGTCAATCTTCTCGAGCACATTGCAGCCTTCTTCCTTCAAGACCTTGACCAGGGCGTGGAGGTCTTCCACTCGATAGTTGACCATGAAGGAAGCAGAGCTCGGAGCAAAGTGATTACTTTCTTGCGGATCGATTAACCAGGCAGTTGTGCCTGCAACCGGCTTGCCCTCGGCGTCGGTCCAATCGAAGGCAGCTCCGCCCCAGGCTTGGACATCGATTCCCAAGTGTCGCTTGTACCAAGCCTGCAGTGATGGAGCGTCTTTGGCCTTGAAGAAGATGCCGCCGATGCCAGTGACTCGTTTCATGTAACCTCCGATGCGCGGTGATGATGGTGGGAGGAATGTTTCTTCTGCGCCTGACGTTTGGCGCTTCAGCGGTGCCTGTCGCGGGCCACGGCCCTTCCTCAAGCCACCAACCAGCGCAGGATACTGAGGCTGAGAAGGCCTCAACGTCCGCTGCAAGCGCAGGATTCTACGCCTCTTTCGCTTTCGCTGCACCTCAGCCAGCTTTCCTCAACGGCGGAATCGATTTACTGGGACGATTCACGGCCAAATCATAGTTCGCCTGTAAGCTGATCCAAAACTCTGGAGTCGTGTCAAACGCCTGGGCCAGAAGCCAAGCGGTTTCAGGGGTAACGCCGCGCTTGCCGCGAACGATCTCATTGATCCGCTGTACCGGGACTCCAAGGTGCTCCGATAGGGCAACCTGGGTAAGGCTCAGCGGCTCAAGAAACTGCTCCTGAAGGATCTCTCCTGGATGGCTAGGGGTGCGGTTCTCAGGCAGCATACTCCAACCTTTCAGCCACGAGGGTAGTCAACGAGTAGCTCGAGGCGGTTTCCCAGTGGTGAACGCATGTCCCTCAAATCGCCAGCGGAGTTCAGCATATCGAGTTGCTGCAGCGCAGGCCGGAGAATCTCGGGCGGGTAGCGCCAAACCTTCCGGGTCTGCCGATTATGGAAGAGGTCCTCCGTTGCCCTGTCGCCGAACGAGACGATCACTTACGCCACCTAGGCTATATTATACCACTTCCCGGAATCCGTGCAACCAGGCAACTCAGAGCGTAGAACCCTATGTCCCCTCACCGGTGGATGACGACGTCAGCCGTCCGGTGCAGGAGCTTGTTGGGCGTCCCATAGGGCCTGCCACAGGTTCGATTTCCCAATTTCTCCCCAACACCTTGACGTGCCCAGACTGAGTTCTACAGCCTTGAAGACTGTCTGCATGACCTACTCTCCCAGCGGCAGGTACTGCTGCAGCACTTGGCGAAGTTCGGCCGAGTTCGGGCCGTCTGGATCGAAGGCGCGTAGCTCCATGCTCTGATCCATGTAAATGTAGGCGTTGCTGCACCGGTAGCAGAGGGTTGCCGTGAAAAGTAGAGCATCCTGTTCATACAGCGCCAGCCCCCAAGGCGGCATGTGGCAGCGCGCCGACTGACTTGGCTCAAGCTCTCGAAAAAGGCGAATTACTCGCTGGCTTTCAGCTCCAGATAGGAGGTGTCGCGCGCTGACGTGACACCAGAACGCGTCAGGCCAGTCTTCCGGAGGGACGATACTCTGACCAGGTAGGCACAGGAGCTCAACCCGATCAGCTTTATCTATTGGGGTTTGCCAAGCCGGTGTCTGCCACTGCCACTCCATGCGCTGTACTCCTCCTGCTCTTGGGCCGCTCTACAACTTACATCAATTCACGGCTCGCGGGTCGCCTACGGACCCACATTCAACGGCCGGCCGGACACCGAACCGCGTTCGAATCACAAGGACCGTTCCGCCCGGCCGGTCCGTTGCAGTGCGTGGTTATTCCGCGGCCGGATCGCCGCCAAGGGCTGGGGCGCTCTGGCACGAACGGCTACCTTCTCGGCTCATACCGCATCGCCACTGCTCCCGAGCGGAACTCCAGCCGGCTCACGAGCTTCAAGTCGAGAGGCTTCGATAGCCCGGCGAACAACGTCGGCCCGTGGCCCGCTAGCCTGGGCTGCACCACGAACTCGTACTCATCGATCAATCCGAGTTCCGCCAGCGCCAGCGGGAGCTTCACGCCGCCCAGGAACAGTCCTTTGCCCGATTGCCGCTTGAGCTGCTCGACGGCCGTCGCCAGATCGCCGCGCACGAGCTCCGCGTTCCAATCGACCTGGTTCAAGGTGCTCGACACGACGTACTTCCTGGCCGCGTTGATCGTGCGGGCGAAGGGTTGCATCCAGTCGGGCATCGCTCCCGTCTGGGCCGACGACCGGAAGGCGGCCTCCATCATTTCATAAGTCACTCGGCCAAAAAGGAGGGCATCGGCCCGGTTGAGGTTCTCGACCGCGTGACGATGCAACTCTTCGTCGGGGATGATTGCGCGGTGATCGCAGCACCCGTCCAATGTGATGTTGATGGAATACCGAAGAGGCCGCATTACGTCTTCCTGAAGCGGGATAACGCCTCGAAAGCTCACCGCGCAGCAAGCACGTAAAGCGCGGTTGCCTTCCGGTGGAGCGCGGGGGTTCGCCGCCTCTCTTTGCGACTGTTCGATCTTCGCATGAGCCGCTGGCCTTTTACCGTTGGGTCAATGATAGCCCGAAAGCCAGGCCACGGGAATGGGAGTTGCACCGCGCCGCCCCAAGGCTCCCGACGGCCGGCAGTGGACGTTGTCATCTCTCGCGTACCCTAGTGATGGGCCGGCGCTCTCGACTTACCCTTGAGAAGGAGGGCGACGACAACAGCTACATATGGCGTACCTGGACCCTCGGCTATGCCCTTGATCCCGAAAGCGGAACCGAGTTTGGATAGTGAGGCGAATGGTCGAAGCGCGTCGAGCCCCGCATCGATCATGTAGCCATCCGGTGCAACGCCCGGGTTGGCCGCCGAACCGCCTCCGCTCGGAACCCGCCGCGCTGACCACTCCGCTTTGCTCTGGCCACCGAACCTCGTCGGTACAGTTAATATGTACATGCGACCTTCGCCCTTGATGAACTGGGAAAATT
>CAXTNS010000366.1:0-346 GCA_964245465.1 uncultured Thermoanaerobaculia bacterium | reverse complement strand
CCCAGAGGCACGGGCAGGCAAAGAGCCAAAACGGAGATCGAGGCAGCCAACGTGCCCTCCACCCCCCATCGGGGCTCGCGCCCCTCAGCCGTGCCGTCGCCCCTACCGGGGCTCAGGTACGCTCCGGTGACCTCCATGCAGTCTCCTAGGAGATACCGACTCACGTGTTCGATCCCTCAGTCGCAACCGGGAAGCCGTCCTCGTAATAAGTGTCGTGGTGGAGATAGGCTCGATAACCGTACGGGTCATTCCTTCTTTTTCCCGTATTCCTCCAAGCACTTATCCAAGGGGTTGCCCTCGTTGTAAATACACTTGCAGAAGTGCTCGCAGGCCTCGGGGTGAGCAT
>CAXTNS010000365.1:5987-6959 GCA_964245465.1 uncultured Thermoanaerobaculia bacterium | reverse complement strand
CTCGTAAAGCTCTACCAGCCCGGGCACTCGGGGACCCAGGACCGGCAACCGGCCGAGCAGCCGGAAGAGCCATTCCGCCATCCCCCGCCAAGTGAGCGCCGCCACCGCGAGGGCCATCCCGGCGAGGCCCGCCGCCGCAATCCACGGACCGCCCGGGAAAGGCAGGGCGCCCACCGCGATCAGCAGCAGCACGCCCACCAAGTCCGTTACCCGTTCCGCCAGAATCGCCGGCACCACCTTGAGCGCCGGTCCGCCCCCCAACTCCCGCACCAGCCAGGCCTTGCCCAACTCTCCCGCCTTGCCCGGAGTCACCGAGAGGAGGAACCCGGCGAGGAACACCGCCAAGCTCCGCGAGCGGGGCAGGCGCACCCCCAGCCGGCGGAGATAGACCTCCCAGCGCGCGTAGCGCAGGGCGTAGTTGAACAGGGAGAGCGAGAGCACAGGCACCAGCAGACGGAGGTCGAACCCCCGGAGGCTCCGGGCCAGCTCTCGCGGATTCGCCGAGAGGGCGAGCCCTGCGACCACCAGGACGCCCAGGCCGAGCGGCACCAGCAGCCGCCGGCCCAGCCGCTCCAACCCCGTGCCACGCTCCTCCGATGCCTGCGGGGGCTGCGGAGGCGCGGAGCTCAGGCCGCCTTCTCTTCTTCCCGCACCGCCTCGGGGTACTCCTCGAAGAGGCGCATCCACTTGCTGGTCCGCTTGTAGTGCTCGATGCGGCGCTTGCCCACGGTCGGGTACCAGGCGAAGTCGTGGTAGAAGTACGAGCCGAACACGAAGAAGTAGACGAGCGGCGTCCGGAACAGCAGCTTCTGGAGGCCGTGGAGCGGACCGAACCACACCAGGTCGCCGAAGCGGGAGACCGCGTTGTCCCCCACCGAGAAGTGGAAGTTCCACTTCGACACGTCCTCGCCCACCACCTCGATGTCCCGCGGGTCGCCCACGCCCAGACCCGCCTCGTGCGCCAGCCGGATG
>CAXTNS010000365.1:0-5977 GCA_964245465.1 uncultured Thermoanaerobaculia bacterium | reverse complement strand
AGCCGGATGTACTTGATCGACATCGGGTCGAAGCCCATGAGCTTCGCCGCCACGGCGTCGATCGCCACCTGGTCGCCCGAGGCCATCATGAAGTCCTTCTCCACGGGAATCATCGTCCGCGGCCCCGGGCCGTTGCCGCAGGTCGTGCCGTCCTTCACCGCGAAAATCCCCGAGTGGATCTCCTTCTGGATCGTCAGCAGGTCCACCAGAGTCTCGTGGATCCACGAGTGCGTGTAGTGCCGCCGGGTGTTCAGCAGGCCGCCGAAGGCGTTCTTCATCGCCCCGGTGGTGGTCGTGTAGATGTGGCACTTCACCGTCGGCAGGTGGACGATGTTCTTGCCCAGGAAGAACTCGGGGATGGTGATGCCCTCGGGGTAGATCTTCGGCAGCACCAGCATCTTGCCCTTGGGCTGGTAGGTGATCCACTTCAGGTCGTCCGCGAAGCAGTTGTAGCGCACCGGCACGCCGTACTTGTCGAGCACGGGGAGGTATCGGTTCAGCCGCTCGCCCTTCTTGGGATCGGTCACCACCGTGTTGTTCTGCACGCAGACCTGGTCCGTATAGCCGTCGGCGCGCAGCTTCTGGATGGTCCCCTCGAGCTGCCAGGGGGTGGTGTTGGCCCCGGGGAAGGGGAAGTGCCAGGAGATGTTGTCCTTGAGGATCGTGGTCGCGCCGGGAGCCAGGTGGCGCTTGACCTCGCCCAACTCCATGGTGCGCCCCACGTCCTCCAGGACGGTCTCGGGCTGGATCTTGAGAACGGCGACGCGCGCTTTGGCCATCTGGGAAGTACTCCGAATCGGTAATTGGAAGCCGCGCCGAGGTGGCGTGGGACTCAGCATTATAGCGGGTCCAGGAGTGGGTGTCAGCCCTGCGATCCGGGCACGTTTGGCGCACAACGGCCCAACTTATGGATAGCTGAGCCAGCTATCGATAAGACGGCTCAGCTATGGATAGGACGGCCCGATTTATCGGTAAAACAGCTCAGCTATCCATAAGACGAGCCAACTTATGGATAGCTGGGCCGGCTATGGATAAAACGAGCTGCCTATCCTTAGAACCCCCCAACTTATGGATAGGACAAGCCCAATGGGCGCAAAAAAGGGCGTGCCGAAGCACGCCCCGAAGAAACAGGAGTTTGGAAACCTAGAGAACAGACTGGGTGGAATCCGTGGGAGAGGGGATGGGCTCCGAGGACGCCTTCTTGGCTTTCTTGGCTTTCACGCTCCGGTTCCGACCGCGAAACGGCTGCAGCCCGAACTCGGCGAGCTTCTCGGCGCGGATGCCGTAGTGCTCCCGAAGCATCGTGCGCATGGCGTTGGCCAAGCGCTGCCCCTCGGTCATGAGCTGCTTTAGCTGCCGCGAAGCCTCCTGCTTGCTCGCCGTCAGCGCCTTCTGCTGCTTGTTGATCTCCTCGGCCTGGACCAGAAGGCCACCGAGCTTGACCCGGGGTGCCTCCAGATGGCCGAGCTCGGCGATATTCGCCTCGATCGACGTCATCAACCGCTTCCAATCGCCCTGTTTCCCTGCGTACGTCGTTTCGTGAGACATCTTCTTCTTCTTTGTGAGCCTCTCGGGCTCGAAATCCGGCGCCTTCATGGCGTCGGAACTTGTATTCTCTTCCAAAGCAGATGCCAGGCTGGTACCCAGCGTGGTTGCTCTGCTACTCCTGGTACGCCAAGAATGGTGATATAGTGATAGTGATTTGGTCAGGAGTCAAGAGGGCACAAGGGGGAAATTCGATTTCGAGCTGGGTTGGTGGGGATATGAAGACGCAGCCGCACGCGATCAGGCGGGCCTTGGCCGCTGGATTGGATTACCTGCTCTTTTTCGGTCTCGCCTGGGCTTACGCGGCCACCTTCGGGCAACCGGCTGAGGATGGCGCCTATCACGTCAAGGGTTGCGGAGGTCCGGTGTTGCTCCTGGGGGTATGGCTGGTTCTGCTGCCTCTCATGGAGGGCATCACGGGCTTTACCTTGGGCAAAGGGCTTCTTGGGCTCCAGGTCGTTGATCTGAAGGGCCGCAAGGTGTCGCTGTCAAGTGCTCTCGTGAGGCATCTCTTGACTTCGTGGATTTTTCGGCGGGTGGCCTGGTTGGGCTTCTTTTAATACTGCTCACCTCAAACCATCAACGGGTCGGAGATCTGATTGCGAAGACACAGGTCATCAGCGACGCTGAAGCCAAGGCCTTGAAGATGGTCGGAGATGTTTTTACCTAGAGCTCTCGGCGCCTCGGGCAACGTCAACTCTCATGATTGACGAAGCGGTATCCATTGTTGAATATCGTCGCGAATGGGATCAACTCGCAGCGGAGGAGCGGGACTGTATTGCCTCGGCTTCAGGGATACCTCGGCACCAGATCGAGCATATCGGCAGCACCGCGGTACCTGGTCTGATCGCCAAGCCGGTCATCGACCTCATGGTCGGGCTTGCTGCGGTTCCTCCGGACAGTGATATTGAAAAAACCCTCGTCGGGCTCGGCTATCGTGCCCACGGCGAGGCCGGGGTGCCAGGCCGCTGGTACTTCACCAAGCGCAAGGGTCAAGCCTTCAACGTTCACGTGACACAACTGGACGGCACCCACTGGCGAAATAACCTTGCCTTTCGCGAATTGCTTCGGCGCAGCAGCGACGCCCGGCAACGCTACGCGGCCGTCAAGCAGCAGGCGATTGCGGGCGGCGCGGTGACTCTCCTCGCCTATTCCGTCGTGAAAGCAACCGTTGTAGACCAGCTCCTTCGCGAAGGAACTGGTTGCGAAGACAACGGTCTTCCTCGATAATTTCCTCTATAATGAGGCTTATTGAATGAGAGGTGACGTCGTGCTGGGAATGCGGGGACTGATACTGATTGCTGTGACGATCCTCAGCGGCTGCTCCGCTGTCCAACCCTCTACGCCTCCTCAGAACTCAAAGGCACCGCCGCGCGTGTTGGAAATCCCTGCCGATCTCCGGGCGAGCATCGAACAGTCCATCGATCTGGGCCGCGAGGTCTATTTCCAGGACAAAGCCGCCGCTACCGGTACGGACGTGCTCCTTGAGAAGCTGGGAACTCTGGAAGACAAGGGCCTGGGAGGGTACCTGACGATTCGGGAAGGCGGTGACGACGGCAAGCCTGTTGATTCATGGGTGAATATCTTCTTTACAGCGGAAACCCCCGCTCGGATCGCCTATCGGGTGCGCGTGCCGACGATGCCAGGGAAGCCACCAGAGTATGAAGCCGTGTCACCGCCTGAAGATGTCCCCGGCCCTCTGATGAATCTGATCCGCGCGCGGCAGACGGCCCTGGCGGCTGTGCAGCCACGCTCCCAACCCATGAATCCGGTAAGTTTTCCGGGCGAGGTGATCGGCGAAAAAGGTATCCTGGTCCTGCTGATCGCGGCCACGAAGGAGTCGAACACCGCTGTTCTGGGAAAGCACTATCGAGTTCTTGTCTCGGAGGATGGCCGTACGGTGAAAAACCTGATGCCGCTCTCCGACGGTGCGTTGGAGCTTTCCACCCTTGACGAAAAAGGCGGCCCGTCCGCAGCCCTTGTGGTCTCTCATGTTGTCACGGATTACCCTTTGGAAACCCATGTCTTCGCCAGTATGCTGAACGAAATACCAATCTTCGTGACGACTCGCCGGGGCGTCTGGGCAGTCAATAGAGATACCATCACCCTGTTTGAGCTGCCGGACGAAAACTAATCCCAGGCGGCGTTCCTGAGTGCCCTCACCTCCGCCAGACACCGGTCGATCTCCTCTTCCGTATTGTAGAAGTGTGCTGAGATGCGGAACCGCCCTGCCCGGGCGGCGACGACGATGTCCTTTCCAGCGAGGCGCCGGACCAGGTCCGAGGGGTTGAGGTCCGGATGGGTGGCGGCGACGATGCCGGAGGTCTCGCCCGCCTCGCGGGAGCTGACGAGGTGGAAGCCCAGATCCGCGAGCCCGCGGGCGGCGCGGTCCGCCAGGGCGAGCACCCGCCGCTCGACGACCTCGATGCCGGCCTCGTAGAGGAGGTCGAGCGAGCCGCCCAGGGCCGCGATGCCGTAGATGTTGAGCGTGCCGCTCTCGAAGCGCTTGGCCCCGTCGTTCCAATCGATTCCGAAATCGGTCCACTGGAATTGCTCGCGCATGGAGCGCCAGCCGGAGCGGACGGGACGCAGGCGGTCCACGACCCGGTCGGAGACGTAGAGGAGGGCGAGCCCCTCGGGGCCGAGCAGCCATTTGTGGACGGAGCCCGCGGCCACGTCCACGAGGTCGCGTTCGACGTCGAGCCGCAGGGCGCCGAGCCCCTGGATGACGTCGACCACGAAGAGGACGTCCCGTTCGCGGCAGGCGCGGCCCAGGCGGGCGAGGTCGGAGCGGAAGCCGCTCGCGTACTGCACCCAGGAGAGGGCCAGCATGCGGGTGCGGTCGTCGACGAGCGACATCAACTCTTCCGGATCGATGCGCCCGCCGCGCTCCTCGGCCCGCCGGTACTCGACACCCCGGGCGGCGAGGCTCATCCAGGGGTAGACGTTGGAGGGGAACTCCAGGGCCGCTCCCACCACGTTGTCGCCCGGCTGCCAGTCGAGCCCCTCGGCGACCATGGAGAGGGCGGACGAGGTGTTCTCGACGAAGGCGACCTCATGGCTCCGAGCCGCGCTCAGGAGCCGAGCGGCCATCCCCCGCACCCGCTCCGCCTCCCGCATCCGCTCGCTCCAGACCCGGTCACCCGTGCGCGACGAGACCTCGGCGAACGCCGCCATGCGTTGGCCCGACCGGCGGGGGAGAGGGCTGGTACCCGCGTGGTTGAGGTAAACGCAGGCCTTGGTGACGGGAAGCTCGTCGCGGAAGCGCAGGAGGGGGTCGGTCATGGTGGAGAGTCCAGTTTCTCCATCGGTACGTTTTTGTCCTGCCCGCTCCGCCACTCCAACAACCCCAGCGCCGGCAGGCCGATCAGCAGCACGGAGGCGTAGTGAAGCCCCCGGTAGAGGAGGGTGCCGGCGGCGGCGGTAACCTCATCCACCCCCATGACCTCGAAGGAGGCCATCATGGCGAGCTCGGTGGCGCCGAGGCCGCCGGGAGCGCCGGAGAGGGTGCCCGCAGCGGTACCCACGGCCACCACGGCCAGGACCACGAACGGGTTCACGGGTGCGCCGATGGCCACGAACATGGCCCATTGGGCCCCGGCATTGACGAGGAAGTAGAGGATCCCGAGGACGGCGGCGGGCAACCGGAGCGATCCGACGCCCAGGAGCCTCACGAACACGCCCACGGCTTCGTGCCCGTGGGCGAGCATCTTCTGGAGCCGCCCCTCGGCGCGCTCGGCCCGGCGGGCCAGGTACCGGACGAGGGGGCTCTGCTCGGAAGGTCCCTGGCGGCGTCCCCAGACGACCAGCAGGACGGCGCAGACCCCCAGGGCCACGAGGGCCAGGGTGCCGAAACCCTTATGGCCCAGGGCATAGGCGGAGACGATGAGGGTGATCCAGGTACAGACGCTCATCACGGTGTGATGGGCCACCTGGTCGAAGAGCACGATGCCGTAGAGGAATCCGAAGGGCCTGCGATTGGCCCGCGCGAAGTAGCGTGCCCGCATCATGCCCCCGATGACGCGGGCCGTGGGGGTGATGAGATTGAGCGCGGCCGAGGCCATGAGGACGAAGAAGCCGAGAACGGCGCCCGAGCGCGTCCCCATCACGCGCCGCATGGCCAGCCGGAACCGCCAGTCCCAGAGCGCGTAGCGGGCCAGCAGGAGACCCACGCCAAGGACCAGATAGGCGGTCCGCGCCTCGGAGACCCGCTGAGCGAGCCGGTGCCATTCGAGGTCGCCATGGGTGAGGAAGCGCCAGGTGAAATAGAGCGTCAGGACGACGATCGTCCCCTTGAGCAACCGGACGCCCCAGGTCTGAAGGCGGGATTCCTGGACGGGCGGTGGTTCTGCGGGTGGGGGGATCGGCGCTTCTGGATTCATCGGGCGGTTTCCCGGAGCGGGGCCGCTTAGGATACCGTACCCGGTAACAG
>CAXTNS010000364.1:6153-6998 GCA_964245465.1 uncultured Thermoanaerobaculia bacterium | reverse complement strand
GCGCGGGACCTGACGTTCCACCCTCTGGACGGGATGATCGGGGCACCGACGGTGCTGGCGGCGGGGCTGGAGCTGCGGGGAGGGGCGTAGGGGCGGCCACATGGGGCCGCCCCTACAGACGAACCTTCCTCCCCGGCTCTCTTGCGTGGTCCCGTCCCTTCAGTGCTACCATCCGCCCCGGCCGGCGTTGTCACACGGACGCCACAGCGTGTCACATCTTCAGGAGGGAGCTGGATGGCGAAGGTTGACGCCCTCATCCGATGGTTCATGCCGAAGGAGGAGCGGTTTCACGAGCTGTTCTCCCGCGACACCGCGAACCTCGTCAAGGCAGCGCGGAGCTTCGCTGAATTCGCCAACCTGGCCGCCCTCAAGGAGCGGCGGGTCAAACACGTCGAGCTTCGGGACGTCGAGCACGAGGGTGACCAGATCACCCGCCAGATCTTCGACGCCTTGAACTCCAGCTTCATCACCCCTTTCGACCGCGAGGACATCCGGTCTCTCGCGACCGATCTGGACGACGCCCTGGACTACATCGAAGGCGTGGCCCAGCACATCGTCAACTTCGAGCTCTCCGATTCTCCGGAGGGGTTGCGCCAGTTCGCCAAGATCCTGGTCGCGATGACGGCCGAGATCGACCGCATCACGGAGCTGATCTGGAACCTCGCGAACGAGCGGCAGATCCAGGAGGCCATCGTGCGGGTCTCCGACCTGGAGAACGACGCCGACCTCCTCTACAACACCGTCATCGCCGACTTCTTCCTGACGAACGGGCGCGATCCCCTCGAGATCATTAAGTCGAAGGAGATCTACGACGGGCTCGAGGACGCCTGCGACCAGTTCAAGAA
>CAXTNS010000364.1:0-6143 GCA_964245465.1 uncultured Thermoanaerobaculia bacterium | reverse complement strand
GTTCAAGAACTACACCCACATCGTCGGCAACGTCATCGTCAAGAACGCCTGAGGAGGCGCCCTTGACCACCGTCAACGCCTCGATCGTCTTCATCATCCTGGTCGCCCTGGCGTTCGATTTCCTGAACGGTTTCCACGACGCGGCGAACTCCATCGCCACGGTCGTCTCGACGCGCGTGCTGTCGCCCCAGAAAGCGGTCGCCTGGGCGGCGTTCTTCAACTTCGTGGCCGCCTTCGTGCTTGGCACCCACGTGGCGAAGACCATCGGCAAGGGGATGATCGACCTCTCGGTGGTCACCGAGGAGGTCATCCTGGCGGGCCTGCTCGGCGCCATCGTCTGGAACCTGGTCACCTGGTACTACGGCCTGCCGGTCTCCTCCTCGCACGCGCTGATCGGCGGTTACGCCGGCGCGGCGATCGCCAAGTCGGGCTTTGGGGCGATCCTCCTCTCGGGTTGGACGAAGACGCTGGTGTTCATCGTCCTCGCCCCCCTGATCGGCATGACTCTCGGCTTTTTCCTGATGGTGCTGGTGACCTGGATCGTCCGCGGCTGGCGCCCCTCGACGGTGGACCGGCGGTTCCGTGGCCTGCAACTCCTCTCGGCCGCCGCCTACAGCCTCGGACATGGCGGCAACGACGCCCAGAAGACCATGGGCATCATCACCGGCCTGCTGGTCACCTCCGGCTTCCTGAAGGAATTCGACGTTCCCATCTGGGTCGTCTTCATCAGCCACGCCGCCATCGCCCTCGGCACCCTGTTCGGCGGCTGGCGTATCGTCAAGACGATGGGCACGAAGATCACCAAGCTCCAGCCCATCGGCGGCTTCTGCGCCGAGACGGCCGGCGCCATCACCCTCGTGGGCGCGACGCTCGGCGGCATCCCGGTGTCGACGACCCACACGATCACGGGGGCCATCATCGGCGTGGGCGCGACGCGCCGGCTCTCGGCCGTCAAGTGGGGGTTGGCTGGCCGCATCGTCTGGGCCTGGATCATCACGATCCCCATCTCGGCGGCGGTCGCGGCCGTGGCGTACTACGCCGTCGCGCTGCTTTTCTGATCACGCTGTTCCCTGATCGAGTCAAGCAGCGGCGCGACCGCTGCTAGACTGACCAGGATGACGATCGCCTTCCTCTCGTTTTTTTTCGGGCTGATCACGGGCCGCTACCCCGTCGAGATCTCCGTCAGCGGGCCGGTGGCGGCCGTGGAGATCCTGCTCGACGGCAAGAGCGCCGGGATCCTCCAGGCGCCGCCCTGGAAGCTCCAGGTCGACTTCGGCCCCGGCCTGCTGCCGCACGAGGTCACCGCCCGGGCTCTTGGCGCCGACGGGAGCGCCCTCGCCGAGGTGCGCGAGTGGGTGAACCTGCCGCACTCGTTGGTCAAGGCTGACATCTTCCTCGAAGGAGGGGGCGACGGCTCCCCGCCCAAGGCGGCGCGGGTCACCTGGACGAACCTCCGGGGCCAGCCTCCCCGCCTGGTCACGCTGACCTTCGACGGCCTGCTGGTGCCGCTCGACGGCAACGGCCGGGCCATCCTGCCGCCGCACGACCTCAAATCGATCCACGTGCTCACGGCAGACATCGAATTCTCGCCCCGGTACTCCATACGCCGGGACCTGGCTTATGGTGGCGAGTACGGCAGCGAGATCTCGACCGTGCTGACGGGCGTTCCCGTGCGTGCCCGCCAGGGGGAGGTGCCGCCATCCGGGAAGCTCGCCGGCTGGCTCGCGGCGTCGGGAGAACCGTTGAGCATCGTCGCGGTCGAGGAAGGGCCGGCAACTCTCTACGTGGTCCGCTCGCCGAGCGTCACGGAAACCGCCAAGCTGGGCCGCAAGGGGAAGGGCAGCCTGCAGTCCCTGAAGCTGGGCAACGCGGACCGGGTCCGCTTCATGTTCCCGTTCGCCCAAAGATTCGAGGCCGGCAAGGCGCTTGCGGACCTGTTCGAGGTCTCCCCTCCGTTCGACACCCGGCAGGGCTCCCTTCCCCAGTTGGTCCAGCGCGTGGTCCGGGCGGAGACGGCCAGCGACAAGTTCAAGACCGAGCGGCGGATCGCCGATGCGGTGGCCTCGGCTGGCCTGGAGGCGGTCAAGGAAAACCGCCGGCGCGCCGTGCTGCTCGTGCTCAACGGCAACGAGGAGGACGACAGCGGCTACGACTCCGCGACCGTCCGCCGGTTCCTCGCCGCGTTGCGCGTGCCGCTGTTCGTCTGGTACCTGCAGAAGCCTGCGCCAGGATCGCCCACGGCCGCCTGGGGCGGCGTGGACGCCACGTTCATCGCCAACGTCGTGGATTCGACCGTTGAGATCCGCGAGGAGTTGCGCTCCCAGAGGATCGTGCTGGTGGATGGCCACCACCTGCCGCAGTCGATCACCCTGACACCTTCAGCCGCCGGCCTGGAGCTGGTGGGAGGCGGGACACCGTAAACGCCATGATTGCCTTCATCACCCTGTTCCTCGGGCTCATCACCGGTGCCTACCCCATCGAGGTCACCGTCAGCGGCCCCGTGGCGGCCGTGGAATTCACGCTCGACGGAGCGCCGGCCGGCCGCATCGACAAGGCGCCCTGGGTAGGCCGGGTCGACCTGGGGTCGGACCTGCGCCCGCGCGAGCTGGTCGCCCGCGCCTTGGATACCGGGGGCAAGGAGATCGCCCGCGCCAGCCAGTGGCTCAACCTGCCGCGCCCGCCGGCCGAGGTGGCGATCGTGCTGGAGCCGGGCCAAGGCGGAGCGCCGAAGGCCGCCGTCCTGACCTGGCACACCGTCAGCGGCGTCAAACCCGCGTCGGTCCAGCTCTTCCTGGACGGCGAGCCCCTGGTGGTGGACGCCAACGGGCGGGCCGAGCTGCCGTCGCGGGACCTCAAGATCCTCCACGTGCTCAGCGCCGAGCTCTGGTTCCCCCCCGGCCTCACGGCCCGCAAGGACGTGGTCTACGGCGGCGAGTACGGCAGTGAGATTTCCACCGAATTGACGGCCGTGCCCGTCAAGCTGAGCCGGGGCGCCGCCCTGCCGGAGCCCGCGGGGCTCGAAGGGTGGTTCTCCGCCGGGGGGCAGCCGGTGTCCGTGGCCGCCGTGGAGGATGGGCCGGGCAAGGTGGTCGTCGTGCGCGTCCCGAGCGGGACCGAAGTCGAGAACAAGCTCCTGCCACGAGCCCAGCGCGCGACCGTGGCCCCCCTCTTCCGCCGACGAATGCTGCTAGGCAAGGAAGACCGGGTGAGGTTCCTCTCCCTTTCGAGCAGCCCCTTCCGGAACTCCAGAGTGCCCGCCGAGCTGTTCAACATGTCCAGCGAGCTCACCGTCAACGACGGCGGCATGTACTGGTTCCTCACCAACACCCGGCTGATCGAGAGCAAGACGCCGGAGCGGCGCATCGCCGACGCCGTCGCGGTCGCCGGCCTGCAGGCCACGGCCGAGAACCATCGCAGGGCCGTGGTGCTGCTGCTGGGCGGCGACTCGGTCCAGGACGTCAGCCACTACGAGCCCGCCACCGTGCGGGCCTATCTCCAGTCGATCCACGTGCCCCTGTTCGTCTGGAGTCTCTATGGCACCCGGTCCGTCATGGCCAAGGCCTGGGGAGCCGCCGGAGACATCGAGGACGTTTCCAACCCCGCCAACATGGAAAAGGCCGTGGCGAAGCTCAAGGCCGAGCTCGACGCCCAGAAGATCGTCTGGGTCGAGGGGCGCTACCTGCCCCAGACGGTGACACTGGCGCCCGCTGCGCGGGGGGTGGAGCTGCCGGGGAGGTGATGAGGGTCTACCGGGCCAGCGCCTCCACCCCCTCCAGCAAACGGTCGACCTCCTCGCGGGTGTTGTACATGACAATCCCCGCGCGGAGCACGCCTCCCCGTTCCAGCAGGCCCAGCGCTTCGATGGGCCGGATCGCGTAGAAATGGCCGTCCCACACCTGGATTCCCCGTTCGCCCAGGGCGCGGGCGGCGTCGGTGGGGCGGACGCCGTCAATCGTGATCGAGATCGTGGGCGACCGATGTCCGGAGGCGCCGGAAAAGTCCGGGCCGTACACGGTGACTCCCGGGATCCGCCCCACATTGTCGTGGTAGTAGGCCCCCAGACCGTGCTCGTACCCGGCGATCCCCTCCATGGCCGAGACGATCCGCTCGCGAAGAGTGCCGCCCGTGCCCCAGGAGGCAATGTAGTCGACCGCCGCCTTCATCCCCACCAGGGCGGCGTGGTTCAAGGTGCCCGTCTCGATCCGCCAGGGCGCTTCCTCCTCCTGCGTGCGCAGCCGGTCCGTGCGCAGCGCCTCCAGCAGGCCAGGCCGGGTGTACAGCAGGCCCACGTGAGGCCCATAGAACTTGTAGGCCGAGCAGAGCAGGAAGTCCGCGTCGAACGCCGTAACGTCCACGGGGAAGTGGGCGGCGTAGTGGACGGCGTCCAGGAGCAGCCACGCCCCGACTTCCCGAGTGAGCTGGCGGGCGAGCACCGCGACGTCGGTGCTGACCGTCCCCAGGGCGTTCGAGGCAATCCCCATGGCCACCAGGCGCGTCCGCTCCGTGACCTGCCGGGTGAGGTCTGCCAGGTCCAGCATGCCGTCGCTTTGCAGGGCCACCTCGCGGACCGCGATCCCCCGGTCCCGGAGGTTGAGCCACGGCCCGCGGTTCGCCTCGTGGTCGAGCTGGGTGATGACGATCTCATCCCCCGGCTTCATGGTCCGCGCCAGGGCATAGCTCAGGGGATAGGTCAGCGTCGTCATGTTCTGGCCGAAGGAGACGCTTCGCCAGTCCGGCGCACCGAGGAACGCCGCCGCGGCCTCGCGGACCTCGTGGAGGATGCGGTCCGTCTCCCGCGACACCGGGAACTCGCCGTGGGTGTTGGCGTTCGAGGTGCGGTAGTAGGCCGACATGGCCTCGATCACGGGCTCCGGCACCTGCGTCCCGGCGGGACCATCCAGGAAGGCGATGGGGCGGCCATTGAACGTCCGCGCCAGGGAGGGGAAGTCCTGGCGGCTCTTTTCGCAGTCTGCGGCGGTGAACGTCATAGCACCGCCCTCACGCCAAGAGCGAAATAGGGACCGTCTTCCAGAGGCAGGCCGGGGAAGAACCCGTCCGACTTCGAGCCCAGCTTGGCCGAAAGGCCCCAACGGTCACCCAGCATCGCGTCTACCTCGGCCGTTGCGTTCCAGCCGTTCCCCGTTCGAAGGGCTTCCCGCGAGTCCGGCTCATCCCAGGCGTCCCCCGAAAGACCCAGCTCCACGTTGGGGCTGAGCTTCAGGGCGTGCACGCCCGCGCCGAAGCCATAGGTGCGGTCGATCGAGGAGTCCAGGTCGCGCACGTAGACGGTGAGCACCCCCCGGCGGGTGACGCCGTAGAGGTCGAGGAAGCGCGAGACCTCCTGGGGACCCAGAGCGCCGCGCGTGCCGAGCGTCAGGCCCAACTCGCCCGCGTGCAGGACCGGCGCGTGCACCCGCGGGCTGCCGCCCAGCACGTGCTCGCGGAAGTAGTTCGCCACGGCTCCCACCAGAGAAGGGTCGAGGAGGTTCCACAACGCCGTGGCGGTCATGTCGTCGTAGGTCCTCCTCAGGAGCGGGTCGTTGAAGTCGACCTCGTAGGTGCCGTCCCAGACGGCGGCCGGGTCCGTCCCGCGCCGCTCGGCCTGGCGGGAGACCAGGTAATAGGCCATGTCGTTGCCTTCCCGGTACTGGTCCTCGAGCTTCTCGCCGACTTTCGGGTCGTCGGCGGAGGCGACGTAGAGCGAGAGGTCGAGCTTGGCCATGAAGGCGAGCGGCACCTTGGCGCCGTCCGCACCCTCGGGCCGGAGCAGGTCCAGGATCACCCGGTGGGTCATCACCTGATCGGACTCCACGCCTCCCGCCGCCAGCAGCGTGTTCTCTTCGTTGGTGGCCGGCGCGCGGCCGATGCTCGTGGCCGCCGAGAAGTCGTAGTTGAACGCGTAGCTCGGGCTCAGGCCGAACTCCCGCGCCCGTCCGCCATGCCCGCCCACCTCGTGCTGGACGAGCAGCATGGCCGCTCCCACGGGGAACTCCCAGGCCGGAGCCACCCCCGGGTGCCGCTCCCCGACGCCGCCGATCCGCCCGATCGACCGGCTGATCAGGCTGTGCAGGGACATCACCATCCGCCCGCCGTAGTCCATCTCCGGCTCGGTGCCGAAGCCGAGGAAGAGGGGATCCCAGGAG
>CAXTNS010000363.1:0-7035 GCA_964245465.1 uncultured Thermoanaerobaculia bacterium | reverse complement strand
GCCTCCTCCTGGGTCTCGTGATCGTCTGGAGGCTCCGCTCGCAATCCTGGGAGTCTGCGCCGCAGAAACGCTGACGCAAGGACATCAAGGACCCCAAGGACGTAAAGGACATCAGAGTTATTGTCCTTTGGTCCTTCTTGGATCCTTGATGTCCTTTTCGTCCTTGACGTCCTTGCTTTCCGGCAAGCAGGGCCATCCCCTCACCCGCCGGCGCCAGACGACCGTATAGATCACCACGTTCAGGAGGACCACGAAGATCCCCAATCCCCGCTGGACGTTCTGATTGAGCCCCGCGGGATAGAGCACCGGCAGCAGGTAGTGCTCCACGAAGCCCACCGCGTAGCCGGCCTCCCCGCCCAGACGGCGAAGGTGGTTTTCGAGCGGCGTCAGAGGGCAGGTCCCCTGGACGAATTCGATCCCCGCTCCCCAGAGGGCCGCCGGCAGGTGAAACCATGCCGCCCGGGACCAGCGCAACGCGAGGAGGCCGCCGAGGACGACGAAGACGACGAATCCGAGATGGAGGACGACGACAAGATCAGCAAGGACGCGGTAGAGCATTGCAGCTCAGCGCGCCCGCAGCTCCTCGCGGCGCACCGTCAGGTCCTCGACCCGGTCGAGGTCCACCTGCACTCCCATCCCGGGCTGATCGACCGGGACGTTCACCCAGCCCTCGCGGTCCATGGTCCATTCGGGGAGGACCACGTCTTTCTCCCAGTAGCGCTCGCTCGGGGAGACGTCGCCCGGCAGCGTGAAGTTGGGCAGCGAGGACAGAGCCACGTTGTGCGCCCGCCCCACCCCGCTCTCCAGCATGCCGCCGCACCAGACGGGAATGCCGTGGGCCTGGCAGAGGTCGTGGATGGCCCTGGACTGGCGGAAGCCCCCCACGCGGCCGGCCTTGACGTTGACGACCTTGCCGGCACCGAGAGCGATCATGTCCGCCGCGCGGTCCAAGTTGGTGATCGATTCGTCGAGGCAGACCGGCGTCTTCAAACGTTTCTGAAGCTCCACGTGGCGCAGCAGGTCGTCCCACGCCAGGGGCTGCTCGATCATCATCAGGCCCAAGGTGTCCAGGGCTTCCAGGCTCGCCGTGTCGTCGAGGCTGTAGGCGTTGTTGGCGTCGGCCATGAGCGGCGCCTCGGGTCCCAGCGCCTCGCGAACGGCCCGCACGTACTCGACGTCCGCCCCTGGTTTGATCTTGATCTTGACCTTGCGATAGCCGCGTTCCAGGGCCGCCCGGGCCTTGCCCACCAGCGCCTCGGGGCTCGCCTGGATGCCGAGCGAGATGCCCACCTTGATACGGTCCCGCGTGCCCCCCAGCTTCTTCGAGAGCGACACCCCTTCCGCCCGCGCCGTGAGCTCCCAGGCCGCCATCTCCACCGCCGCCTTCGCCATGTTGTGGCCGCGGAAATTGACCTCCAGCGCCGGATGGATCTCCTCCGGTCCCGCGAAATCCTTTCCAAGCACCCGTGGGGCCACCCACTCGCGGAGGGCGAGCCAGCACGTGTCCGGCGTCTCCGGGCTGTAGTTGGGGAATTCGCCGGCCGTGCACTCGCTCCAGCCCACCTCTCCGTTGGCGCCGCGCAGTTCGATCAGCACGATGCGGCGCCGGGTCTGGGTGCCGGAAGAGATCTGGAACGGCTCCTTCAGGGCGAGAGCGATCTCGCGCAATGTGATCGATTCGATGCGCAGCATGTCAGTCCTTTTCCAATCCGTAAAAACAACGCCGGTCGTCATCCCGGTAGAACGCCTCAACACGGTATCCCTGGGCCAAGTAGTGCTCGAATGCGCGACGGGTGGAGGCCCGCCAGGCGGCGGCCGCGTCCAGATCCAGCTCCTTGAGGCCTTGGACGTTCTCCGGGATCTCGACCCGCACCCGCGGCGCTTCAAGAAGCTCCTGATTCACCACCGGAGCCTCGCGGAAGGGTGCCTTCGAGCCCGCCCGGCGGTCCGCCAGGGCCCGGGTCACGCGCTCGCTCGCGATCTTCCAGGAGACGATGAACCGGTCCGTGCCGATGCCCTTCGCGAGGTCGCTGAACAGCTCCCCCGCGTACATGTCCTCCACGTACTCGGCGACCCCGACCCCGAGATGGTTGAAGTTGAGATGGGCGTTGCGCGCCTCCAGGGGATCGAACGTCCAGCGGACCTCCTCGATCCCCAGGGGCAGGAGCGCCTCGCGCTGATAGAGCTTGAGCCGGGTGCCGAGCCCGAGGTCCCGGGCCGTGGGATCGACCGCCAGCATGTGGGACCAGTGGAAAGCCCGGCCGTCCTCGTAGCCGGCAAGACCGTAGACGAAGCCGAGCATCTGCCCCTCGCGGGAGAACGCTCCGGCGGCGATCCCCCCGGCCTTCTGCGTGACCTTGAGGATGCTCAGGGGGACGACGTCCGAGAAGTCCCGCCCCCACGTCAGCCGCTGCAGCTCGATACAGGCCTCGTAGTCGGGCAGGGATTCCAGGGGACGGAAGCTGACTCCGTCGGGATCGGTCTTCTGGAAGCTCGGGGTGGCCATGGCGTAGACAGTCGCAGGCGGATCTTGCCACAAGCGGGGGTGGTGGGACATCGTACCCCCATGCCCGCGGGGATCGATTTCCAGCGCTACCGCAAAGTGCGCCGCTTCGTGACCCGCGCCTTCCTCCGGATCGTCTGGTGGGACGTGGTCTTGAACGTCCCCGGGCTGCGGCGGCTCCGGCGGCCTCCCCTGGAGCGCTACCAGGAGATCGCCCGGCGGTACCGTGCCCTGGCGGCGGAGATGGGCGGCGTCCTCATCAAGCTCGGGCAGTTCCTCTCGACCCGGGTGGACATCCTCCCTCCCGAGATCACCCAGGAGCTTGCCGGGCTTCAGGACGAAGTCCCTCCCGAACGGTTCGAGGACGTGGCCCGGCAGATCGCAGAGGACTTCGGCCGCCCCCTCGCCCAGGTCTTCCCCTGGATCCAACCCGAGCCGCTCGGCGCCGCCTCTCTCGCCCAGGCCCATCTCGCCCGGCTGCCGGACGGCCAGGAGGTGGTCGTCAAAGTGCTCCGGCCGGGGATCGACGTGGTGGTCGAGACCGACCTCGCGGCGGCCCGGCTCGCCTTCCGCCTGCTGCGGTTCTCGAAGACCATCCGCCGGCGGGTGAACCTCCAGCGCCTCGGCAAGGAAATCACCGAGACCACCCGCGCCGAGCTCGACCTGGCGGCCGAAGGGCGCAACGCCGAGCGCTTCCTCGCCAACTTCGCCGGCGACGACCGGGTCTACCTGCCCAAGGTCTTCTGGGCCTGGAGCGCCGGCCGCACGCTGACGCTCGAAAACGTCGGCTGGCTCAAGATCGGCGACTTAGCGGCGCTCGACGCCGCCGGCATCTCCCGGCCGGAGGTGGCCCGCGTCCTCTACCGGGTCTACCTGCGGCAGATCTTCGAGCACTCCTTCGTCCACGCCGACCCCCATCCGGGGAACCTGTTCATCCGTCCGCTGCCCCTGGAAGGCGAGCTCCCCTTCCCGCCGGGCGCTCCCGTGCCGCCGCCGCCGGACGGTACCCAGCGGCCGTTCCAGATCGTCTTCGTGGACTTCGGCATGGTGGCCGTCATCCCCGAGCGGCTGCGGGGGGCCCTGCGCGAGTACGCCATCGCCCTCGGCACCCGCGACGCCGCGCGCATGGTGCACTCCTACGTGGCCGCCGGCGTGCTCCTGCCGGGGGCGGACCTGCAACGGCTGGAGGAGATCCACGAGGAGCTCTTCGAGCGCTTCTGGGGGGTGCGGCTCGGCAGCCTGCGCGAAGCGGCGTTCTCGGAGGCCGAGTACTTCTTCCGCCAGTACCGGGACGTCCTCTACGAGCTCCCCTTCCAGGTGCAGGTGGACCTGCTCTTCGCCTCCCGGGCCGTGGGCCTGCTGGCCGGCCTCTCCACCCACCTCGACCCGGAGTTCGACCCCTGGGCCGAGACGCTCCCCTTCGCCGAAAAGCTGGCCACCGAGGAGTTGCGGCGCGACTGGCGCGGCCTGCTGCGCGAAGGGCTCGCCCAGTTCCAGATCCTGTTGGCCCTGCCCCGGCGGGTGGATTCCGTCCTCGCCAAGGCCGAGCGGGGGACGTTGAGCGTCCAGGCCACCCTGGCGCCCGAGTCGCGCAAGCTGATCCAGCGCCTGGAGCGCTCGATGCACCGGCTGTCCTGGATGGTCACCTCCGCGGCCCTCCTCATCGCCGGCGCCATGCTCCACGTGGACGCGCCGGGCGAGCCCTATGGACGGTGGCTGGCCTTCGCGGCGGGGATGGTCTTCCTATGGGGCGTCATCTCGAAGCGATAGGATATTGCCTGGCCGTTGTCCCGGAGTGGCATCTTTCCTGCAAATTTTTGACCCGCGGAGCCCCGGCTCCGCCAAGGAGACCTTGAATCCAATGAACCGACCGCGCGCCGTTTTCTATCGTTTCTCGTTCGTTCCCGTTCTGCTGCTGCTCGTCCTTCCCCTGGTTGCCTGCGGTGGAGGTCCCGACAAGGGGGACCAGGCCCAGCAGGATACCGAGGCTCCCGCGCCGCCGGCTCCCGGCCAGCCCGAGGGCGGCGGCCGGCGAGGGCCCAAAGGCCACATCGCCCTGACCGGCGCCCTGCAGTTTGAGGGCGATACGCCTCTGGACTGCGAGGTGGCCGCCGGTAAAGGGCTAGCGCTCGACTACAACCGGAACAATGGGGAGGCTTCCCAGGTCCAGTTCCAGGTCCCCACGTTCACCGCGGCCGGCAAGTATCCGGCGACGGTCGTCATCCGCGAGGGTGGATCGGGGCGGGAGTGGAAGGGCACCGCCCAGATGGAGATCCAGAGCCGTGAGATGAACCGCAAGAGCAGCGGGAAGCGGACCGCGCTGAGCGGCACCTTCAGCGGCAGCTACAAGGGCGAGAGGGGCGAGGGGACCCTGTCCGGAAACTTCCGCCGCTGCGTGCTCAGGGAACCGGCCTGAGCCGAGGGAGATCCATGCCCAGCCCCCGGACCTCCTCGCTCTGCGCCGGACTCCTCCTGCTCGCGATGCTCTCAGCCTGCGGCACCGAAGAGCCCCCGCGCCTGACCGACTCGGGCCCTCGCCCGGCGGACATTCCGCGCCAGCAGGAGCAGGCCGTGAGGGGCGGCGGAGCCACGTTGGCTGCCATCGGACGCCAGTCGTTCGAGGGAGCGGCCGCCTTCCGGTGCGTGCTCCACGAGGACCGGGGGCTCCAGGTCAACTTCCGCACCCGCGATCCCGAGCTCCCGGCGGTCGCGGTGCGGATCGAGGACTTCCAGGGGACCGGCCCCTACCGGGCGCGGCTGTTCGTGACCGGCCGCTCCCGCACGGGAGCCCTGGTGACCTCGACGGGCGGCGCGAACGTGGAAGTGCAGGAGCGGGACCTGCCGGACGGCAGCGCCTTCGTGCTCCTGAGCGGCTCGTTCGAGGGCGATTACACCGGAGCGGCCGGCAAGGGCTCCATCGAGGGCCGCTTCGAGACGTGCAGCTACATGGCTCGCCGGGAGGGGGGCCCGATGACCGGCAGCAACGCGGGAGGTATCACCGCGGGACCCTGAAGCAGGCACTTCGAGGAGATACGTCCATCATGAGAGACCACCGTGAGCTTTCCGCCTTCCAACACGCCCACGAGCTCATGCTCGCGGTCCATGACGCCGTCCTCCAACTCCCCGGGCACGACCCGAGCGCGCTCGGCGCCCGCATGGAGGCGGCCGCTCACTCGGCCGTGGCGGCCGTGGCGCGGGCCTGCGCCGTTCCGGACGAGCAGCTCAACGGGCAGATCGACGAGGCCAGCCGGCGCCTGCGCGAGGTCGCCTACTACGTCGACATCGCCCAGCGCCTGGGATACCTCGCCCTGGACGCGGCGGCCGAGTTGCTGGAGCGCCAGGCCCTGGTGGGCGTGGAGGTGAACGCGCTCGTTCAGGATGGCGGCCTCGCGTTGCTCTCCTGGGATGGAGACGGCGAGCTGAACGGGGTGCCCGTGTTTACTTCGGTGACGGGCCGGTGAGCCGGGCCAGCTCCTCGGCCACCGTGCGATCGATCAGATCGTCGATCTCCTGACGGCTCAAGGCCGTGCCGGCCAGCGGGTGCTCGTCGAGAACCCCCATCTCCGAGAAGCTGGAGTCGAGCTGCTCCAGGAACTCGGCCGTATCGTCCGGGGACAGCTCTTCCGGCAGGTCGTCGATCTCGTCGTCTTGCATGGCAGGCCTATAGTACACGCCGGCTGTTGGGAGCGGTCACGCGAACCGTCGTGTTGAACGAGACGGCGCAACGCTCAGATGAGGTGTGGCGGCACGAATCTCAGCGACGACAGATTTAAGCTCTTGCAGGGTATCCATTAATTCTACTTTGTCAGACAGGCTGTGCCTCCAAGGCCTCCCTCCCCCCGCCAGGGATTGAAATCCCTGGCTATCTACGGTGGTCCCTGACGGGACCGCAATTTGCGACCCCGGAAGGGTCACCGTCTGTAGCCAGGGATTTCAATCCCTGGCGGGGAGGGCGGTCACGCCGCCCAAGGCACAATCTGACAAAGTAGAACTAACTGGGTTCTGGACTCAGCCCCAGCCAAGCACAAACCCGAGATTCAACCTGAGAAATCTGCTCAGGCGAAAGCCTGCCCATGATACGCAGGAACCTCACAGGAGGGACTGTGACGAGGTTCTGAGCATCGAATCCCCCAGGCTTCAGGAATGGGACTGGGAGCACTACCTCGAACTGCGAGGATCGAAGACTGGTGGTATGCGGGACCAGAGTTACAAGGGCCCGGTCGGCATCTGAAGGCGGAACACTGAGGACCAGGCAGGGACGGATCTTGGCCTCCATGCCAAGATCCACGAGCCCGACCTCTCCCCGCTGAGGCGTCCTCATTCCTCATCCTCACGGCGATCAAGCTCCAGGAAGACTTGGTCCGCCATGAAGATAAGGTCGGTATCTTCTAGGTTTGAGTAATTCTCGTCGACAGTCTGGCGGAGGATTTCGACGGCAACGGCTTTCCTGTCAGGCTCTGGGAGAGCCTCAAACGTCTCGATGATCTGCCGGGCCGCTTTTGTCATGAAAAGGAGTTTCCCATACCCTGGCC
>CAXTNS010000362.1:0-7057 GCA_964245465.1 uncultured Thermoanaerobaculia bacterium | reverse complement strand
GTACGGGGGCGGCGGTGCGGGCGGCTTCCCACTGGGTGTAGTCGGCGAAGAAGGTCGAGCCTCCCCGGCCGTCCAGGGCCAGCACCACGGTCGAGACGCTCTCCAGGAGGAAGCGGTCGTGGGTCACCAGAACGAGCGCGCCGGGGAACTCCATCAGGCTCTCCTCCAGCACCTCCAGCGTGGGGATGTCGAGGTCGTTCGTGGGCTCGTCCAGGATCAGGAGGTCCGCCGGCTGAAGCATCAGGCGGGCGATGAGGATGCGGGCCTGCTCGCCGCCCGAGAGACGGGAGACGGGGGTGTCGAGCTGTTCGGAGCGGAACAGGAACCGCTTCGCCCAGGAGGCCACGTGCACCGGGCGGCCCTGGTAGAGCACCGAGTCCCCCTCGGGAGCCAGGGCGCGGCGCAGGGAGACGGAACGGTCCAGCGTGTCCCGGTTCTGCTCGAAGCGAACGGTCTTCAGCCAGTCCGCCCGCTGGATCGTCCCGGCGTCGGGCTCCAGGGTGCCGTCGAGCAGCGAGAGGAGCGTGGTCTTGCCGCTGCCGTTGGGACCGATGAGGCCCAGGCGCGCGCCCGGCGTGAGCTTCAGGTCCAGCCCCTTGACGATCCTGCGGTCCCCGAAGGACTTGGTGAGCCCCTCGGTCACCAGGAGCTTCTTGGTCTTGCGGTCCGAGGCGTTGAAGTCGATGCCGGCGCGGGCGCTGGCGGCGGCTCCCGTCTTCTCGCGCAGCTCGGCCAGCTCGGCGATCAAGCGGTTGGCCTCCTGGATCCTGCCCTTGGCTTTGGTGGTGCGGGCCTTGGCGCCCCGGCGCAGCCACTCCACCTCGCGCCGGACCTTGTTGGCCAGGGAGGTCTGGTACTCGGCCTGATTGCGCAGGATCTCGTCGCGCTTCTCCAGGAAGTCTGTGTAGCTTCCCTCGGCCTGGAGGAGCCCCTCGGGATAGCGCGGGTCGAGCTCCAGCATGCGGCCAGCCACGTTCTCCAGGAACCAGCGGTCGTGACTCACCACGAGATAGGCCAGGGGCTCGCTTTGGAGGAGGTCTTCGAGCCAGAGGATGCCCTCGACGTCCAGGTGGTTCGTGGGCTCATCCATGAGCAGGACGTCCGGCTCCTTCACCAACTCGCGGGCGATGGCCAGTCGCTTGCGCCAGCCGCCGGAGAGGATGGCCACGGGCTGCGCCGGATCCTCAAACCCCGTCTTGCCCAAGATGATGGCCACGCGGGCGGCCTTCTCGAACTCCTCGGCGGGATCGTCCACCAGGGCCAGCGCCACCACCTCCTCGGCCGTGGCGTCGCGGGGAAACTCCGGATCCTGGGGCACGTAGCCCACCCGCACCCCCCGGCGCAGGGAGCGGATGCCGCTGTCCGGCTCTTCGAGACCGGCGAGGATCTTGAGGAGGGTTGACTTGCCCGAGCCGTTGGGGCCTATGAGCCCGGCCCGGTCCCCCTCGAAGATGCCGAAGGAGAGCTTCTCGAACAGGGGCCGGGCACCGAAGCCCTTGCCGACGGAATCGACGCTCAGGAGGAGGGTTGGGGGCACAGTCGAAGTACGCTCACGACCCGCTACAGGCCGATAAGACGGTCAAGGAGGCCGGGTTGCAACGGCAGAATCGTAACCGGCAGCTTGGAGTCGGTCTCCATTTGTCTCAAGGTGTCATCTACTTGGCGTTCAGGCCAGTCGGCCATAAAACGGAGAGCCGACGCGACTGCATAGTCCCGGTCAACCTCGAAGCTGTTCCAGCGTCTGTTGTTCTCTTCCGCAGATTCTCCCGTAGTATTGGATCCAGCAAAGATGTCCAGCACGAGATCTCCGGGGTCTGTCAGAAATCGAATAAAGAAATCCGGTAGAGCCTTAGGAAACCGGGCGGGGTGTACTTTGAGATCAAACTCCTTCGCCAGGCGAAGGTAAGAAGAATTACTCTCTGTGTTAGGTATCTGGAGAAGATTCGAGGGAATAGCTCCTCCATTATCCTTGCCGAAGGATTCGCTGATGTCATGTCCGGAGGGACGGTCTTTTGGGGTATAGAATTTTTTGGCATCCTTCAGGAGAAGCTGCATCCGCTTCGAGTATGGCGCCAGAACGTTGCTCACATTGGCTTTGGGATACTCGGTCTTGGAAAGCCACCAGATGGTATTCACCGCATCTTTAGCCCGAATCTTGCGTTTGTTCACCCACTCGATGGGGGACGGCAGCTTGGCAGGGTTGTACCAGAAGAATTCCTCGGCGAGAAAGAACTGCTCCTCCTTGCAGAGCCTCAGAAGCACTTCATAGTTGTAGAGAGATCGGACGGGAGCACCTCGCTGATAGGCTCCCCCCAAGTCGAGCACAAAGCTTCCGCCGGGCTTGAGAAGCCTGTATACCTCACGGCCAAACTGGCAAAGCCAGGAGACATAGTCGGACTGAGCCTTGTTACCGTATGCCTTCTCTCTCAAGAGAGCAAACGGAGGCGAAGTCACGACCAGATCGACACTGCCAGCCTCCAGATCCCCCATGAGGTCTAGAGAATCCCCTACATGAAAGCATCCTAGAGGGGTGGTGTAGAGAGGTATTGAGGGCTTGGATTTTTTTCCCATATTTCACTTACCCAACTTTCCAAGAAAGACCATAATACCGAAAGCGCGAAGTGCAGGTCCGGACGGCTGGCCTGCCAAGAGGCGATCACAGGACCAACCTGGGCTTTGGGGAGACTCGCAAGAAGCCAGAGGGACCACTGAGGAGACCGGCCCGATTCCGTGAGATCTACAAGAGATTTGACGGGCGCTGTTCCCAGACGGCGAAGAACCTCGAAACACCCGGCGGCAATGTCTTCGGTCTCCTGACTCAACCCTTCGAGCAAAGGGGACAGGTCGCTAATGCCTGTATGAACAAGCGCTGTGACAGCTTCCTGTCGTAGATTCAGGTCTATATCTGAGAAAGTCCTGACGAGGGCCTCCGCGGCGTCCCTCTCTGGGAAATGGCCGAGCGCCCAGGCTGCTGCGCTCCGGAGGAAAAAAGGGTTCTCAAGATCTGCAAGTACGGATTCCAGCAAACGCATAGCGGAGACTGACGGTGTATCCGCAAGAGTGACAATGCTTTCAAGACGCCACGAAGGATCCACGGTTTGTACGAGGAATTCACCAAACTGCTCCTGCGCGTCTTCTCCCCTGACCGTCAGCAGGTAGGAGCGAGCTTCGAGCCTAGTATAAAGATCTTCCGCCGGGTCCTTAGCTAGATCAAACAATAAAGGTGCCATGGAAGCAATCCGGCACAGCTTCGCAAGGCGGCACCCTGTATACCGCACCGTCTGTTGCCGCGACCTGAGCATAGCGGCGATGTGCTCCTCAGCAAGATCATTGGGGCAGGTGAGATCCTCTTGCGAAATAGGCGGTACTGCGGCCGCTAGAACTTGATGCAACAGGATCGCTTCTCCAGAGGCGACAACGGGACGCAAGCCCGCTCGCCCACCCCCGGAGATCCGCACAGAGCGTTCACGGCTCTGTTGATCCCTGGCGTACCGGATTGTGCCTACATCAATGCGGGTCACAATCCCGTCTTGAGCCGAGAAGGCAGCAGGCCAGAAGACTTGAGTCTCCGAACCCTCGGTCACGCCTTTGACAGGCTTAGGTTTCGGGTTACTGCCACGGAAACTCGCCACGCCGAAAACATTGATTGCTCCTCGCGACCGCCAATGAGCCCATCTCCGCTCATGCCAGTATGAATCACCTCCGATGAGTTGGCCTAGAACCCAGTCCTTCCTCACGGCAGGCTCACAGATGGGGAACGCAATCCAGTCACCTGGTATCATCCCGGAGTCCCAGGATCGGTAAGGATCGCTGGGAGAATGCGACATGCTGAGTTCGGGTCGGGTCTTCGCTCGCGATTCGATCCTACGGCCACATCTCGTACAGACAAGATCAGGAATCCGGACCCTTTTACGCTTCACCTCCTTCCACAGCTTCGGATCCAGAGCTCCTCGCTCGAGTTCCACGACAGCGTGTCCCAATTCCGCAAGCCGCTGCCGGACGGCTTCGGCACCGACAACGCCGATAACCACCTTCTCGAAAAAACTCGAATCCGACTTGAAGGAAGCGCGGGGCGGCATCAGGTCCAAGCCGCGGAAGAGGTGGTAGGGGTACCAGGGTTCGACACCAGTCAAGGATATCAGGAGCCCGGCGGTATCGAAATGTCGGACTGCACCAGATCCTCTTTCTGAGTGCGGGTCATCGCCTTGATACGGCGCTCCTCGCGCAGGGCCGCGCTCCACGACCCGACCTCGCCGGACCAGACCAGCTCGACCGGCAGGCGGGCGCGAGTGTACCGCGACGCCCGGCCGGCCCGGTGCTGCTCGAGCCGGCGTGAGAGGTCCGTCGTGATCCCCGTGTAGAGCGAGCCGTCGCCGCAGCGGAGGATGTAGACGAAGGGCACGGGTGGATTATAGGCGGGGGACCTACCAGGGCAGAGGTTTGCCGTCCCGGAAGAACCCACCCATAGGCCCATCGTCCGGAAGCGTGGCCGCCCAGACGACGCTCGCTGCACCGTCCGGGATCGGCCGCCCTCCTGCACCACCCATGTCGGTCGCCACCCAGCCGGGACAGACCGAGTTGACGAGAATCCCCGTGTCCCGAAGCTCCGCAGCCAGCATGAGGGTAAGGCTGTTCAGGCCCACCTTGGAGACGGTATAGGCGGGCGGGCCTCCACCCCGTCTGAAAATATCGGCCAGAGAGCCGGACTCGCTGGAGACGTTGACGACCCGCCCGTGACCGCTTCGGTGCAGCAAGGGGAGGAAGGCCTGGAACATCCGCCAAGCGCCGAAGAGGTTGGTCTCCAGCGCCTCATGGACCACGGCAAGGTCGGCGCCCACTGCTCCCTGAAAGTTGTCGTACAGGATGGCAGCGTTGTTCACCAGTACGTCTAGCCGCCCAAAATCCTCCTCGATAGATGCCTTCAGCCGCTCGATGCTCTCGGGATCGGTGACGTCGAGTTGCCGGGGATGGACCTCGCCGGGGATGTCCCGGGCGGCGGCCTCTCCCTTCGCCAGATCCCGGCTCCCCAGGACAACGGCGTAGTCGCGTGCCGCGAGCTGGCGGCAGACTTCGAGTCCGATCCCCCGGTTGGCTCCGGTGACGATGGCGAGCTGTTTGGGGTTGCTCATGCGTCTCCTCTCTCCTAAGGTGGAGTCAAGGACAGCAAGGACGACAAGGACACGAAGGTACTGTCCTTGGGGTCCTTGCTCACTCCAAGCTCTTCCGAAACCGTAGCGAAGCCAGCGTCAGCACCGTCACCCCGATCGCCAACAGGGACAATGCCTCTGGCCACAGGACCCCGATCCCCGAGCCCTTGAGGAAGATCCCCCTCAGGACGTTCGCATAGTAACGGACCGGGATGACACGGCTTGCGATCTGGAAGCCTCGGGGCATGTTCTCCACGGGAAAGATCAGGCCCGAGAGGTAGATCATGGGGACCATGAGGACGAAGACGCAGAGGCCCATGGCCTGCTGCTGCGTACGCACGAGGGTCGAGACCAGGAGGCCCAGGCCCAGCGTGGTCAGCAGGAAGAGGAAGGTGAGGAAGGCGAGGAGCAGGAGCGAGCCGCGCAGGGGGACGTGGAAGAGCAGCCTCACCAAGGCGGTGATCAGCAGCATGTCGAGCATCCCCACCACCAGGAACGGCGTCAGCTTGCCCAGGATAAGCTGCCAGGGGCGCAACGGCGTGACGCTCAACTGCTCCAGAGTGCCGATCTCCTTCTCCCGCACCACGGCCATGGAGGGGAGGATCATGGTAACCAGCATCAGCACCATGGCGAGCACGGCAGGGACGTAGAACCAGCGGCTCTTCAGATCCGGGTTGTACCAGACCCTCGGGACCAGCTCGTAGCGCCCCATGGCAGGTGGGGGTCCCCCGCGGACAGCGCTCGAAGCGAGACGCGAGGCCATCATGTCCGCCCCGGTCTGGGCCAGGATCTGGGAGGCGTAGCCGAGACCGAGTCCCGAGGAGTTGGCGTCCGTGCCATCGGCGATGACCTGCACCTGGGGAGCGCGGCCGGCCGCCACGTCCTCGCCATACCCGGTGGCAATCACCAGGGCGATCTGCGCCCGGCCCTCGACCAGCCAGGGATCGATCGTCTCCGCCGTGTCCTCGGCGCCCACGAGGTCGAAGATGCCGGAGCCGGTGAAGCGCTCGACCAGGGCGCGGCTCTCCGGCGTGCGGTCCTGGTCCACCAGCACCATGGGGACGCGGGTCACGTCCAGGTTGGCCGCATAGCCCAGGGCCAGGAGCTGCACGATGGGGCCGATGAGCATGGCCGGGATCATCTTCTTGTCCTGCCGGAGTTGGAGGAATTCCTTGACGATGACCGCGAGGAGGGCGTGCACGTCAGATCTCCTTCTTCGAGAGACGGAGGTAGGCCAGTCCCAGGACGGCCAGGGCGTAGACGACGAGGAAGGCAATGTCCCGCGGGTAGGACTCCAGCCCGGCGCCCTTGAGGATCACCCCCCGCAGGATCACGTTGAAGTAGCGGGCCGGCACCCCGTAGGTGACGATCTGCAACGCCCTCGGCATGGAGCGGATGGGGAAGATGAAGCCCGAGAGGAAGATGGCCGGCAGCATGGAGACGAGCGCCCCCGCCTGGAACGCCACGGCCTGGGTGTCGGCGACGGAGGAGACGAGCAGGCCCAGCCCCAGGGCGCCGATCAGGTAGACCAGCGTGGCCGCGAAGAGATGGAGGTAGGGTCCCGAGACCGCGATGCCGAAGAGGAACCGAGCCGCGGTGAGGATCAGGACCGTGGCGATGAGCGAGATCCCGAGGTACGGCAGGGTCTTGCCCAGGATCAGCTCGCCGGGTTTGAGCGACGTCACCCGGAGCTGCTCCATGGTCCCCCGCTCCTTCTCGCGCACGACGGAGATGGCGGTCGAGAGCACGGCCGTGAGCATCAGGATGAAGCCGATCAGGCCAGGCACCAGGAAGCGGGTAGATTTCAGCTCCGGGTTGTACCAGACGTGGGGATCGAAATCGATGGGCGCGATCTGTACCCGGCCGTCGGCGTTGGCCGCGGAGACCAGGGCGGAGGCGTAGCCGAGGAC
>CAXTNS010000361.1:0-7080 GCA_964245465.1 uncultured Thermoanaerobaculia bacterium | reverse complement strand
ACTTTAGGGACCTCAAACCATGGCAGATTTGTCCAAACTCGCGGACCCGGGAACCCCTGAAGAGCTGCTGGTGCGCCGGATCGATCTGGACCGGTTGCCGCGGCACGTGGCCATCATCATGGACGGCAACGGCCGCTGGGCCAAGGGGCGCAATCTTCCCCGGGTCGAGGGGCACCGGGCGGGCGTGGCCTCGGTGCGCGAGACGGTGGAGACCGCAGCGCGGCTGGGTCTCGAGGTGCTCACGCTCTACGCCTTCTCGGTGGAGAACTGGAAGCGCCCGCGCTTCGAGGTCTGGACCCTGATGAACCTGCTCAAGGAGTACGTGCGCAAGGAGCGGGAGGCCCTGGCCGAGAACGACATCCGCTTCAACGTGCTCGGCCGCTGGCAGGAGCTGGACCCCTCGGTTGTCCGCGAGTTGGAGGCTACCGTGGAGGCGACCCGGCACTGCCGGGGGATGCATTTCAACATCGCCTTGAACTACTCGGGCCGTTGCGAGATCGTGGACGCCTGCCGCCGCATCGTGGCCGACTGGGCGGCGGGCAAGCGGGCCGACATCGACGAAGAGACGCTGGGCCGTTACCTCTACACCTCCGGGCAGCCCGATCCCGACCTGATGATCCGCACCTCGGGCGAGCTGCGGGTCTCCAACTTCCTGCTCTGGCAGATCGCCTACGCCGAGATCTGGGTGACGAACACCCTCTGGCCCGACTTCCGGCGCCGGGACCTCTACGAGGCCATCCTCGACTTCCAGCGCCGGGAGCGCCGCTATGGCGGCGTCCGGCAGCCCGAAGGCGCGGAGGATGTCTTCGTCTCCGGCCGCGTGCCCGGCTGAGCCCGTCCCACCCGCGCTGCCGCACCATGCAACGCCTCCTGACCGCCGTCGTCGCGACCCCGCTCGCCCTGGCGGCGGTCTTTCTGCTGCCGGGGTGGGGGTTCTTCGTCTTCATGGCCCTCGTCATCGACTGGGCGGCCTACGAGTACCTGCTGATCGTACGGCCGCGGGCTCCTCACGCTCCGCTCCGGCTGCTGCTGGTGCTGTCGCCGCTGGCCGCCTATGCCATCAGCTTCGCCCTGTCGGACGCCCTGTCGGCCGACACGGACCTATTGACGCTGCGGCTCCACCTGCTGGCCGGGGCCCTGGTGATCTCGGTGGGCCTGGGCACGCTGCTGCTGTTCAGCCGCACGCCGCTCGAAGAGACGATCCCGGCCCTGGGCATCCTGGGGTTCGGCATCCCCTACTTCGCCCTGCCCATCGCCGCCGTCCACACGCTGCAGCAGATCGATCCCTGGGTGGTGTTCCTGCTGCTCGCCATCGTCTGGCTGGGGGATACGGCGGCCTACTACGTGGGCTCGCGGATCGGCCGGCACAAGCTGGCGCCGGTGATCAGCCCCAAGAAGAGTTGGGAGGGGGCGGTCGCGAGCTTCGCCATCGCCATGATCGCCGCCGTGATCTGGAGCCGGGTGCGGCTCGGCCGGCTGGAGATCGGCATCCTCGTGGCCTCGGCCCTCACCTCCGTGGCGGCGCAGGTCGGCGACCTGGTGGAGTCGATGATCAAGCGCGGCTCCGGGGTCAAGGATTCGGGCAGCATCCTCCCCGGCCACGGCGGCGTGCTCGACCGGTTGGACGCTCTGCTGTTCGCGGCGCCCGTCCTCCTGTTCGTGCTCTGGTTGCTCAAGGCGGAAATGCTGCCGTAGATCCGCGCCCCCCCGGGTGAGGGACCGGGAATCTCCGGAACGTTTAGCCCGTTCGTTATAATCAACCGCTACGCCGGATGAATTTTGGCGGGTCTGGACGCAATGACATGACACATTTGACTGACATCCTCACCAACATCCTCGCCTTTGTATTTGCCCTGGGCGTGATCATCGTCGTCCACGAGGCCGGGCACCTCATGGTGGCCAAGGCCTTCGGCGTCCGCGTGCTGACGTTCTCGGTCGGCTTCGGCCGGCGCCTCTGGGGCTTCAAGCGCGGCGAGACCGAGTACCGGCTCTCGCTGGTCCCCCTGGGCGGCTACGTCCGTTTGGGCGGCGAGAACCCCGACGAAGTCTCGGACGACCCGCGGGAATTCCTCAATAAGCCGCGCTGGCAGCGGATCCTGGTCTATCTGGCCGGCCCGGCGATGAACGTGATCCTCGCCATCGTGCTCTTCGCCGCCCTGTTCATGGTGGGCATCGAGGTGATGAACCTGCCGGACGCGCCGGCCCTGATCGGCGGCGTCGAGCCGAAGTCCTCGGCCGCTCAGGCGGGCCTCAGGCGGGGCGACCTCATCCTGGCCGTCAAGGGCGAGCCGGTCGACAACTGGCAGGACGTGGGCCTCGCGCTCATGGGCTCGCCCGGCAGGGCCGTGCCGCTCACCGTGAAACGCGACGGCCAGACTGTGCAGGCGAGCGTGACCCCGCGTCGCGTGCCGAAGTACGACGTGGGCGACTTCGCCGGCCTGCTGCCCAGCCTGCGGCCGCAGATCATCCAGGTCATCGCGGGCCAGCCCGCCGAGACCGCCGGCTTCCGCCCGGGCGACGAGGTGCGGGCGGTGGACGGCCGGCCGGTCATGGACAGCCAGGCCTTCATCGACGCCATCTCCAAGCGTCCCGGCCAGCGCACGGAGGTGCAGGTGGTGCGCGACGGCCAGCCGCTGGTGCTCGCCGTGACGCCCAGGAACGAGGGCGGCACGGGCAAGATCGGCGTCCAGATCGGCTTCTACCAACGCTATGGTCCGGCCCGGGCCCTGGTCGAGAGCGTCCGCTACAACGTCCAGACCGTGCGGGACACCTTCACGATCCTGGGCAAGATCTTCTCCCGCGAGCTCTCCGCCAAGGGCGCCCTCGCCGGCCCGATCGAGATCGCGGCCCAGAGCGGCGCGGCGGCCCGCAGCGGCTTCAAGTACCTGCTCCACCTCATGGGCTTCATCAGCATCAGCATCGCCATCATGAACCTGATGCCGATCCCCATCCTGGACGGCGGCCAGATCTTCATCCTCATGGTCGAGGGGGTGATCCGGCGCGACCTGTCGCTGCGCCTCAAGGAGATCATCAGCCAGGTCGGCTTCGTCATGATCCTCCTCCTGATGTTCGTGGTGATATGGTTCGACCTGATGAAGAACCTGCCAGCGACCCTGGTGCCGGGCTCCTGACCCGGCCCGGTGGAGCACAGAGGAGAGCGAGCGATGCCCGGACAGGTCTCGATCGGCGACGTAGCCCCGAACTTCGACCTCAGCTCGACCGAGGACGCCCTCCTGATGTTGAAGGACGAGGTCATCCGCACGGCGGTCGTGGTCTACTTCTTTGCCGACCCGGCGAGCGACCGCGTGCACCGCGACCTCGACGCCCTGAGCCGCCGGGTCGAAGACCTGCGCAAGCTGAACGCACGGATCCTGGCGGTCTCGCCGGCCAAGCTCGACGATCTCAAGAAGCTCCAGGCCGAGCGCAAGATCCTCTTTCCCCTCCTCCACGACGACCGCAACTTCTCGGCCTCCTACGGGGTCGCCGCTCCCGAGGAGGGCCGGTCCGCCGATCCCGCTCTGGTGGTGGTGGGCCGCCGCCAGGAGGTGAAGTGGCTGGCGAACCCCGTCGCGTCGGTGGGGGACGCCCTGCCCCAGGTAGAGGCCCTGCTCAAGGACATGCCTTCGCCGACCCGCAGCTATCCCAAGTCCGTGATCAACCGGTTGATCGACCGCTGGGTGAACTGAGGCTTGTCTTGCGCCTGCGGGGCTTTCTCAGGCCCCGCAGCGTCTCCAGGTCCTTTCGGTGCCCCTCCATCTCGTCGCCGGGCTCGGTCTCGACGACCATCGGCACTTCTTTGAGACGTGGATCGTGGAGGAAGCGGGCGAAGGCGGTGAGGCCGATCTCGCCCTCGCCGATGTGGGCGTGGCGGTCGCGCCGGGAGTTGAACGGCCGGACCGAGTCGTTCAGGTGGATGCAGCCCAGGGCGTCGAAGCCGATCCGCTCCCCGATCTCGGCTATGAAATCCTCATACCCCGCGGGATCGTGGATGGCGTAGCCCGCGGCGAACGAGTGGCAGGTGTCGATGCAGACCCCCAACCGGTGTGGGGCCGAGACCCGCCGGCGGATCGCCTCCAGGTGCTCCAATCGGTGCCCCAGGCAGGAGCCCTGGCCGGCTGTGTTCTCCAGCAGCACGCGGACGGGTACCCCGGGGCTTTCGGGGATCCTGGCGAGGACCGCGTCCAGCGAGGCGGCCACGCAGTCCACCCCCGCTTCCTCGCCGGCCCCGAGATGGGCGCCGGGGTGGAGGACCAGCCCTCCGACTCCCAGCCGGGCACAGCGGGTGAGCTCGTCCGCCAGCGCCTCCCGCGAGCGGTCGAGGAGGACGGGATCCGTGGTGCAGAGGTTGATCAGATAGCTCGCGTGGGCCACGAGCGGCCCCACGCCGCTGGCGGCGTGGGCGGCACGGAAGTCGGCAGCCTCCTCTTCCCTCACCTCGCGTCCCTTCCACTGGCTGGCGTTCTTCACGAAGACCTGGATGGCCGTGCACCCCAGGGCCGTGGCGCGCTCGATCGAGGTGACCATGCCGCCGGCCACGGAGACGTGGGCGCCCAGGGGAGGAAGCTTCGGCATCGGCGGGATTGTAGCGCTGGGCTTTGGTAGACTGCGGCCCATGCTGTCGAGGCTCTTCCGCGGTCTGGGCTTCCTGGCCTACGCCGCCGTCATCGTGCTCGTCTTCGGCCTCGCGGCCTACACCTCGTTTAGCCTCTTCGTGCGGAGCGGCGTGACGACCGTGCCGTCGGTGGTCGGCATGACGCGCGCCGACGCGGCCGCCGTGCTGGCCGACCAGGGGCTCACGGTGCGCAACGCCGAAGAGGAAGGGCGGTACGACGACAAGATCCCGGCGGGCAAGATCGCCCGCCAGAACCCGGATCCCCGGACCCTGGTCAAGCGGGGCCGGCCCGTGACCGTGGTGCTCTCCAAGGGACCCCGGCAGGTCGAGGTGCCGGAGCTCCTGGGCAAGACCCTGCCGGCCGCGCAGGCGGCCATCTCGGGCGAGGGCCTGGGCCTCGGGCGCATCCTGGGCGCCTTCGTCTACAACCGCGAAGCGCCGGGCTCGGTGCTGCAGCAAGATCCTGATCCCGGGGCTTTCGTGGCGCCGGCCACCGGGGTCGACCTCCTGATGGCCCTGGCCACGCCGGGAGAACGCTTCGTCATGCCCGACCTCGTCTACCGCGACTACGAGCAGGTGCGGCCCTACTTCGAGCAACTGGGCTTCAAGTTCGGCAACGTCAAGTTCGAGCGCTATGAAGGGGTGGCGGCCGGCGTCATCCTCCGCCAGTTCCCACTCCCCGGCCATCCGGTGACCCGCGACGACTCCATCTCGCTCGTGGTGGCCACGGCTGACACGGTGCCTGCTCTTCCCTCCCCCTGACGGGGCTCATGATGCGACTCGCTCCCTCCATCCTCGCCGCCGACCTGGCCGACCTGGCCGGCGCCCTCGACCTCTGCGAGCGCGGGGGCGCCGACCTCGTGCACGTGGACGTGATGGACGGGCACTTCGTGCCCAACCTCACCTTCGGCATACCGGTGCTCAAGGCCCTGCGCAAGCGTACCCGGCTGCCGCTCGACGTCCACCTCATGGTCTCCAACCCCGACCGGCTGCTCGACGACTACCTGGAGGCCGGGGCGGACCGCGTGGGGCTCCACTGGGAGGCGACCCCTCACCTCGACCGGCAGATGGAGCGCATCCGCAAGGCCGGGGCGCAGGCGGGTGTGGTGCTCAACCCCTCGACCCCGGTCGAGCTGCTCGTGGACGTCCTGCCGCGGATCGATTTCGTGCTGATCATGTCCGTCAACCCCGGCTTTGCCGGACAGGCTTTCCTCCCGCAGGCTCTCGACAAGGCCCTGCGCCTGAAGCGGATGATCGAAATAAGCAGTGCGCTTGTCGAGATTGAAATGGACGGCGGCATCGACCGCGATAACATTGGCCGTGTGGTGTCCGCCGGGGTGGCCGTGTGCGTGGTGGGGTCCGCGATCTTCGCGGCCGGCGACCCGTTGGCCAGCATGTCCGAGTTGCGGGAGCGCGCTCGGCCGGAGACGGTATGAAGAGAATTTTTCTGTTGGCGCCTATGATGGCGATGTTGGTGGGGATGGCCGCCGTGGCTCTCCTGGAGACCGGCTGCAAAGGCGGTGGCGTGACCGACGACCCCATCCTGCGGCTCTCGGCCGAGGAATCGCTTGCCCAGGGCAAGGAGCTCCTGGCGAAAGAGAAGTGGGACCGGGCGCGGCCCTTCTTCACCCATGCCTTTGAGGTGGAGCCCAACTCCGCCATCGGGCGCGAGGCCCTGCTCCTGGCCGCGGACACCTACTACCTCTCGGGCGGCTCGGCCAACTTCGTGCAGGCCGAGGCCAAGTACCGCGACTTCCTGAACCGCTTCCCCACCAGCGACCAGTCGGCCTACGTGCAGTTCCAGATCGCCAACAGCCTGGCCAAGCGGATGGAGAAGCCGGACCGCGACCAGAACGTGACCCGCAAGGCGCTCGAGGCCTACGAGGAGCTGAGCCGCCTCTATCCCACAAGCGAGTACGCCGCCCAGGCCCAGGAGCAGAGGAACGCCGTGCTGGCCAACCTGGCCGAGCACGAGTTCCAGATCGGCCGCTTCTACCTGCGCTACGGCGTGCCCATCGCGGCGGCGGAGCGGTTCGAGTTCCTGCTCACCACCTATCCCCAGTACAAGGAACGGGACAAGGTGATGTATCACCTGGGGATGGCCTATATCGAGAGCTTCAAGCCGGAGGAGGCCCGGCAGGCCTTCGACCGCTTGATCAAGGAGTATCCACAGAGCCCGTTCGTGCAGGAGATCCCCGCTCAGAAAGACCAGCCAACTCCCACTCAGAAAGCAGGAAAATGAGGCGTTTCACTCTGTTCCTCGTCCCCTTGCTCCTCCTGAGCGCCGGCTGCGCCGGCACGGCCCTGCGCCGCGACGACCCCCGGCAGCAGGAAATCCAGGCCCTGAAATCCCGCATCCTCGAGCTGCAGCGCGAGGCGGCCATGAACCAGGTCGAGCTGACTCAGCTCCGCCAGCGGGTGGCTGAGCTGGAGGCCGGCCGCCCGGGCTCCGCGGGTTCTGCGGGCAC
>CAXTNS010000360.1:0-7088 GCA_964245465.1 uncultured Thermoanaerobaculia bacterium | reverse complement strand
CGGCCGGGCCCTGCTGGACGCCGGGGCGGGGCGGGTGAACCTCTCCGGGCCCGAGGTGACGGCCCACGTGGAGCTGGAGCCGGGCACGGCTCACTTCTTCTTCGACAAGGTGCGCGGCCACGGCGGTCTGCCCATCGGCGTCGAGGGCCGGGCCATGGCCCTGGTCTCCGGCGGCTTCGACTCGGCCGTGGCGAGTTGGCTGATGCTCAAGCGCGGCGTGCAGCTCGACTACGTCTTCTGCAACCTGGGCGGCGCGGCCCACCGGCTCGGGGTGCTCAAGGTGATGAAGAGCCTCGCCGAGCGCTGGAGCTACGGCTCGACGTCCCGCCTTCACGAGGTGGATCTCTCGCCGCTGCTGCCCGAGCTGCGGGCGAAGGTGAAGCCCACCCACTGGCAGATCGTGCTCAAGCGGCTGATCCTCCGCGCCGGCGCGGCCGTGGCGCACCGCGGCGGCCGGCTGGGGGTGGTGATGGGGGATGCCATCGGCCAGGTCTCCTCGCAGACGCTGCAGAACCTGGCGGTGATCTCCCAGGCCACGCCCGCCACACTGGTGCTGCGCCCCCTCCTCGGCTCCAACAAAGAGGAGATCATGGACCTCGCCCGGCGGATCGGGATCTACGATCTCTCGGCAGCCGTGGCCGAGTACTGCGACCTGATGCCCGTGAAGCCCGCGACCCGCGCCGCCCTGCGGGACGTGCTGCGCGACGAGGAGGCCCTCGGTCCGGACCGCGTCGAGGCCCTGGTGGACGTGCGCAACGTCTTCGACCTCCGCCGCGTGGACCTCGGGAGCTTCGACCCCCGGCTGCCGGAGGTGGACGAGGTGCCGCCCAGGGCCACGGTGATCGACCTCCGCCCGGCGGCGGCTTTCAAGGGCTGGCACTGGCCGGGATCTCTCCGGCTGGACCTGCCCCAGGCCTTGGCGGCCTACCCCTCCTTCGCCCGCGACCGCTCCTACGTGGTCGTCTGCGAAGTGGGATTGAAGAGCGCCCATCTGGCCGAGAAGATGCGGGAGGCGGGCTTCGAGGCATTCCAGCTCCGGGGTGGGCTCAAGGGATTGATGGGCCTGGCAGAGGGCCTGGCGGCGGCCCTGCTGGCTCCGGCGGTACGGGAGTAGGTCCGCTTTCGCCGCACCTTCCCTTGCGCTCGACCCCGCGAGACCCATATTCTCAACCTCTCTACATTTCGGAGGCGCGAAGGTCGCGTTCCCTGGAGATTTTGGTCCTGGATTCGTGAATGCCATGGGCTCAATGATGAGACCGGCTCTCGGAGGGGGAGCCGCGGCGCTGCCGGTGAGCGAGACCGACCAGTGGTTCCGCATCCTTGCGGAGTCCACCTCCACGGCCATCTTCGTTTATCGCGCCGAACGGTTCCTGTACGTCAACCCCGCTTGCGAGGCCCTCACCGGCTACAGCGCAGAGGAGCTGCTCGAGAGGGTTCCCTGGGACCTCACTCCCCCGGAGTCGCAGGACTTCTTTCGCGACCGGGCGGCGGCCCGGCTGAGCGGCCAGGCGGCGCCGGACCGTTATGAGACGCGCATCATCACCAAGGACGGTCGCGAGCGGTGGCTCGACCTGACCGCGGCGGTGGCGGTGCTCGATGACGGCGAGCCCGCCGTCATCTGCACCGCCGTGGACGTCACCGAGCGCAGAGTGGGTGAGGAGCGGCTGCGGGCCATCGTCGAGGGGACCTCCTCGACCACCGGCACGGACTTCCTGCGCTCCCTCGTCCGCCACTTGGCGGAGGCCCTAGGTGTGGAGTACTCCTTCATCTCCGAGGTGGCCGATGAGGGCGTCACCCGCATGCGCCTGCTGGCCCTCTGGGAGGTCGACGGCTACAGCGAGCCTTTCGAGTACAACATCCGCGGCACTCCGTGCGAGCACGTGCTGGAGGGAAGGCCCGGCTACCACCCCGCGGATGTCTGGCGCCTCTTCCCCGAGGACCGCTGGGTCGTCGAGACCCGGATCGAGAGCTATATCGGCGTTCCCCTCTTCGACCGCGGCGGCCGGCCCCTGGGGCACATGGCGGTGATGAGCACCCAGCACCTACCCGAGGACCTGCCGGCGATGTCCATCCTCAAGATCTTCGCCGCCCGCGCCTCGGCCGAGATCGAGCGCAAGCTCGCCGAGGAGGCCTTGGCCAAGGAGAAAGAGCTCGCCCAGGTGACGCTTGCCTCGATCGGCGACGGCGTCATCCGCACCGACGCTGCCGGCGTCGTTGACTACCTCAACCCCGTGGCCGAGCGGCTGACCGGCTGGAGCGCCGCCGAGGCCTGCGGCCAGCCCGTGGCCCGGGTCTTCAACGTCATCGATGATGGCACCCGCAAGCCCCTACCCAATGCCGTGGAGCGCTGCCTGTCCGAGGGACGGGTCATCGAGCACTCCGGCTATTCAATGCTCGTTCAGCACGACGGCCGGGAGTGCGCCATCCGCGATTCTGTGGCTCCCATCCTCGACCACCAGGGATGCGTCACCGGCACCGTCCTCGTCTTCAAGGACGTCACCCAGCTCCGCGGCATGGAGCGCGAGATGATCTACCTCGCGAGCCACGATCCCCTGACTGGGCTGATCAACCGCCGGGAGTTCGAGAAGCACCTCCAGCAGTGCCTCGACACCGCCTTCGAGGACAAACGGGAGCACGCCCTCTTCTACCTCGATCTCGACGAGTTCAAAGTGGTCAACGACACCTGCGGCCACCTGGCGGGAGATGAGCTGCTCAAGCAGGTCACCACCCTCCTGCGCTCTCACATGCGCAAGGCCGACGCCGACCACCTGGCCCGGCTGGGCGGCGACGAGTTCGGCGTGCTGATGGAAGATACCTCGCTCGAACATGCCCGCGAGCTCGGCGACCGCCTGCGCAGCGCCGTGCGCCAGTACTGCTTCGGCTGGCAGGAGCGGATCTTCGAGATCGGCGTCTCGATCGGCCTCGTGCCCATCACGGCCGACAGCGGCGACATGGCCCATGTGCTCTCCGCTGCCGACGCCGCCTGCTACGTGGCCAAGGAAAGCGGCCGCAACCGCATGCACGAGTACCAGCCGGACGACCGAGCGCTCGCCGAGCGGTACGGCGAGATGCAGTGGATCTACAAGATCCACAAGGCCCTCGTCGAGAACCGGTTTTACCTCTACCGGCAGAGCATCCACGAGCTCCACGGCGACGGCTCCGAGCCCCCTCTGTGCGAGATCTTCATTCGCATGATCGAAGAGGACGGCCGCCTCGCCATGCCCGCGGCCTTCATCCCGGCCGCCGAGCGGTACCACCTGATCACCTCGATCGACCGCTGGGTGATCCATTCCGCCTTCATGGCCCTGGCCTGCGGCACCCTCTCCCACGGCGACACGACCCGCTTCGCCATCAACCTCTCGGGCCAGTCCCTGGGCGACGACGCCTTCCTCGACTACGTGCTCGGCGAGATCGAGGCCACGGGCATCGCCCCGGAGCGCATCTTCTTCGAGATCACCGAAACAGCCGCCGTGGGCAATCTCGCCAAGGCCATGCACTTCATCCGCGTCCTGAAGGAGCTGGGTTTCCACTTCGTGCTCGACGACTTCGGCAGCGGCCTCTCCTCCTTTGCCTACCTGAAGAACCTTCAGGTGGACTTCTTGAAGATCGATGGCAGCTTCGTGCGCGACATGGTCGGCAGCTCCGTACAGCGGGCCCTGGTGGAATCCATCCACCAGATCGGCCAGGTCATGGGCATCCGCACCATCGCCGAGTGTGTCGAGGACCGCATCACCCTGGAAGCCCTGCGCGAGATCGGCGTCGACTATGCCCAAGGGTATGGGCTGTCGATGCCAGAGCCTTTAATTTAGCGACTTTACAAAGCCGGAAGGAAGTTTTTTCCACAAGCCGGGGCGTCTTTGGGCCTTTTCGTGAGATCATCCCCGGCGTTTTCCCAGGCGCGCTTTTTGCTCTAGACCGGGAGGTCCCTAAAAATCTCATGGCGATCCCGTTCCCCTCCGCTGCTTTTCTGGAGCCCCACGACTCTCCGTCGCGGGAGGGAGGAACGTCGTTCGACGGTGACGAGAGACTTCCCCTCTCCCCGCTGGCGGCGACCTGGGACGGCGACTCCTCCATGGACGCCAGGCTCCGGCTCCTCATCGAGCCGATGCCGGCCCTGGTCTGGACCACGGACCGCGAGCTGCGTTTCAGCTCCAGCCTGGGCGGCGGCCTCGCCTCGTTCGGCCTGCGCGCCAAGCCCGGTACCACCCTGTTCGACTACTACGGCACCCGAGATCTCGAAGCCCTGCCCATCCGCGCCCACCGCTTGGCGCTCGCGGGCGAGTCCGTGAGCTTCGAGCAGAACTGGGAAGGGCGGATGCTCCAGACCCGCGTCGAGCCCTTGCGCGGGGAGGTCGGCGAGATCCTCGGCTGCATCGGCATCGCCGTGGACGTCACCGAGCGCCGGCACGCCCAGGAGGCCCTCTACCGCGAGAAGGAGCGAGCCCAGGTGACCCTGGCGTCCATTGGCGACGGCGTCATCCGCACCGAACCCTCGGGAGCGATCGACTACCTGAATCCCGTGGCCGAGCGGTTGACGGGCTGGAAGGCCGAGGAGGCGATCGGCCTCACCGTCCTCGAGGTCTTCCAGGTGGTCGACGAGAACACCCGCAAGCCCTTGGCCGATCCCGTGGCCCGCTGTCTGGAGGAAGGGAAAGTCGTCGAATCTCCCGGCCATGCCCTGCTGCTGAGCAAGGACGGCAAGGAGTACTCCGTGCGCGACTCGGCGGCGCCCATTTATGACCGGAGCGGCGCCTCCCTGGGCGCCGTCCTCGTGTTCAAGGACGTCACCCAGCTCCGCGGCATGGAGCGCGAGATGATCTACCTCGCGAGCCACGACGCGCTGACCGGGCTCATCAACCGCCGCGAGTTCGAGGTGAGCCTGAAGCGGGCCATCCGCGGCGCCCGCGCCGAGCGGCGACACCACGTGCTCCTCTATCTGGATCTGGATGAGTTCAAGGTGGTCAACGACACCTGCGGCCACCTGGTGGGCGACGAGATGCTGAAGCAGATCACCGCCCTCCTGCGCTCCCGCGTGCGCCGGAGCGACGTGCTCGCCCGCTTGGGCGGCGACGAGTTCGGGGTCCTCCTGGAAGACTGCCCGCTCGACCACGCCCGCCAGATCGCCGAGGAGATGCGGCGCACCGTGCGCGAGTTCCGCTTCTGCTGGCGCGACCAGATCTTCGAGGTCGGCGTCTCGATCGGCCTCGTACCCATCAATGCCGAGTGCGGCGATCTCGCCCAGGTCATGAGCGCCGCCGACGCCGCCTGTTACGTGGCCAAGGACAGCGGCCGCAACCGGGTCCACGAGTACGAGCTCGACGACACCCTGGTCGCCGAGCGCTATGGCGAGATGCAGTGGATCCACCGCATCCACCGGGCTTTCGAGGACCGCCGCTTCCGCCTCTTCTACCAGCTCATCCAGCCCGTGGGAGCCGAGGGCCAGCCGTCGCGCGAGCTGCTGTGCGAGGTCTTCATCCGCATGCTCGACAAGACCGGCAAGATCATCGAGCCCTCGGCGTTCATCGCCGCCGCGGAGCGGTACCACCTCATCGGCTCGCTCGACCGCTGGGTGGTCAAGACCGCCTTCAGCGCGCTCGCCGAGGCCCAGCGCCGCGAGTGGTCGCGCCCCGTGCTCTTCGCCATCAACCTCTCGGGCCAATCGATCGGCGAGGAGAATTTCCTCTCCTTCGTGGTGGAGGAGCTGGAGCGGAGCGGCGTGGACTCCCGGCGCATCTGCTTCGAGATCACCGAGACGGCGGCCATCAGCAAGCTCGACAGCGCCATCCGTTTCATCTCGGTCCTCAAGACCCACGGCTGCCGCTTCATCCTCGACGACTTCGGCAGCGGCCTCTCCTCCTTCGCCTACCTGCGCGACCTCCAGGTCGACTTCCTGAAGATCGACGGCGAATTCGTGCAGAACATGATGGAGGACCGCGTCAAGCGCGCCATGGTGGAGTCGATCAATCAGATCGGCCACGTCATGGGCCTGCAGACCATCGCGGAATGGGTGGAGAACCGCCAGACTCTGGAGGCCCTGAAGGAGCTGGGCGTGGACTACGCCCAGGGCTACTGGCTGGGCCGGCCGCAGCCGCTGGTGCACGACATCTAGGATCTCTCGCGCCGCAAGCGGGCCAGCTCCTCTTCGAGGACGCGTACTCTCTTCTCGGCAGCGCGCCGGGCAGCTTTCTCCTTCCTGAGGTCCTTCTGAAGGATCTGGCGCAGTTCGGAATCGGATTCCGGATAGTGGACTTCTTTCTTAAGCTTAGGAGTAATGGGCGTATATGCCATCCTTTCTCCAATTGAGGACGTATTTAGAGCACACTGTCTTCGGATGGCAACCCGGGAAGAGAGTTTTGTCGTCGAATCCGGCACCCCGCCCGGACATCAATGCCCAGGCGGAGGCGCGGCGATGGAATAACGAATTGGAAAGGCCCTGGCCGTCCGGAAAAACGGACCAGGGCATGCGTCCGTGAAGACTCCTTACGCCCGCACCTTGCTCGGACCCGCCGCCTTCACGGCCTCGTCGACGCCGCTCTCATACTTCTTGAAGTTCTCGGCGAACATGTCGGCGAGCTTCGAGGCCTGGGCGTCGTAGTCCGCGGGGCTCTGCCAAGTCTCGCGAGGGCGCAGGAGCCTGTCGGGCACGCCCTCGATCCGCACCGGCACGTTGAGGCCGAAGATCGGATCCGTCCAGGTCTCGACGTTGTCGAGCTCGCCCGAGAGGGCCGCCGTCACCATGCGGCGGGTGAAGCCGAGCTTGATGCGGCGCCCCACGCCATAGGGACCGCCCGTCCAGCCCGTGTTGAGCAGCCAGACGTGGGAGCCGTGGCGCTTCAGCTTCTCGCCCAGCATCCCGGCGTAAACCCCGGGATGGAGCGGCAGGAAGGGCGAGCCGAAGCAGGTGCTGAACGTCACCTTGGGCTCCGTGATGCCCCGCTCCGTGCCTGCCACCTTGGCCGTGTAGCCCGAGAGGAAGTGGTACATGGCCTGTTCCTCGGTGAGCCGGCTGATGGGCGGCAGCACGCCGAAGGCGTCGCAGGTGAGGAAGACCACGTTGCGCGGATGCCCGGCCCGGCCGCCCATCAGCC
>CAXTNS010000359.1:679-7109 GCA_964245465.1 uncultured Thermoanaerobaculia bacterium | reverse complement strand
GCTTCACCGTTTCGTCTTCCTGTGGTCGCTCTTCCTCGCCGTCGCTGTCGCCGCCACCGCCCAGACCCCCGCGTCCCTGAAGGACGACTACACCCGCCTTCAGCAGTGGCGCTTCCGCACCGATCCTGTCCCCGTGCCGGCCGGAGGCGTCTCCTGGACCGTCGAGGGCGCCACTTGGACCTTTGAATCCGGCCGCTTCTGGCTCGCCGAACCCACGTCCGGCGGGGCTGTCACCGGACTCGTCTTCGAAGGCAAGGGGCGTTTTTCCATGGCCGTGCCCGACGAGAGCGAGCTCGTCCAACTCCGCCGCTTCGCCAAAAAACCCGATCTGGCCGGCCTCGATGAGACCTTCACCCAACTCGTGCTCCGCACCTCCGGCGAGCTGCCTCTCAAGGGCGACCACATCCCGCCGGCCACGGCTTTCGAGGCCAACAAGCTGGCCCGCGAACGACACGAGCACTGGCTCACCCAGAGGTTCTTCGACGCCGACTCCAGGATTGTCAAAGCCCTCGCCACCCCGGGCGACCGCTACCTGCGGGCCGACATGAAGACGGACGGCCTCGGCTGGCTCGCCTGGGATTACGACGCCGAGCGGATCGAGGAGATCCGCGTCGAGAGCTTCAACGCCACCTATCCCGCCGTCGAAGTCTGGCTGAGCCTCGACCGGCCCGCCGAGCGCGACGCGAAAGGCCGGCCCACCAGCCGCTTCCGCCCTGAAGTCGACATCCAGCACGTGGACATCGCCGTGGACCTCACCCAGGCCGGCCGCGACGAGGACTGGATGAAGGGGCGGTTCAAGACCGGCGTCCGCTTCACCCCGCAACGGGACGGCGCCCGGGCCGTGCAGCTCTACCTCGACAACTTCGCCGACGTGAAGTCCGTGAGCGAGAACGGCCGCCCCGTGCCCTTTCTGCGCGACCCCATCGGCGGCCGGCGGCGCGGGCTCGACAACCGCATTTACGACTTCTCGCTCGTGGTCCTGCTCGACCCGCCCCTCGCCAAGGGCGCCGAGCGGCGGCTCGACCTCGAATACGAGATGGACGTCAAGAACTACGCCCCGGGCCGCGAGTGGTATCCGAGCGCGGACGGCGACGAGACCATTCTCCCCGATCCTCACACGGCCCGCCTGGAGATCACCGTGCGCAAGAAGTTCGAGGTCCGCGCCGTGGGCCGGAAAGAGGAGGGGAGCGGGAAGGAAGACGGCAAGACCTCCACCACCGTCTGGGTCTCGGATCAGCCCGTGAAGATGCTGACCTTCTCCTTCTCCGACCGTTTCCACGAAGAGCGGATCGAGAAAGAGGGCGTGCCTCCCATCCTCTGCTTCGGCTCCAAGGTCGAGGTGAGCAGCAAGGGCCGGTTCCGCGAGGTGGGGGAGGACGTCGCGGACAGCCTCGCCTTCTACCAGCAGCTTTTTGACGCCCGGCTGCCCGAGACGCCCATCTACGTCACCAGCATCGCGGGCTACCACGGCCAGGCCTTCGACGGCTTCATCCAGTTGGCCGAGCAGAGCTTCGACATCCTCGGACCGGGCAACGGCGAGCTCTTCCGGGCGCACGAGGCGGGCCACCAGTTCTGGGGCGTGCTCGTGGGCGCGCAGACCTACCGCGACGCCTGGCTGGGCGAGGCCTTCGCCGAGTACTCCGGCATGATGTTCGTCGAAGCGACCCTGAAGAACGGCCCGGCGATCGTGGACGAGATCGTCCGCGCCTACAACGACGAGCTGAACGGCTCCATCAAGTCCGGCTTCAGCAAGTTCACCCGCATGGGCGTCAACCTCCAGAACCGCGCCTACGGCGACCGCATCGGTCCCATCGGCCACGGCTGGCGGGCCAACACGGGAGAGGTGCCCACGGCCTACAGCTCGCAGGTCTACGGCAAGGGAGCCCTCGTCCTCCACATGTTAAGAGGTCTGCTGAAAGACGAGACCGGCAGCGACCAGGCCTTCACCGACATCCTGCGCGACTTCGTCCGCACCCACCGCGGCGGCCTCGCCTCCACGAGCGACTTCGAAGCCGCCGTGGCCCGCCGCGCCCCCGGAGACTGGTCCTGGTTCTTCGACGAGTGGGTGAGAGGCACCTCCATCCCCGCCTATCGCTGGAGCTCCACAGTCGCCAACTCGCCCGATGCCCAGGGCAAGTACGTGGCGGCCGTGAAGGTCCGCCAAGCCGACGTGCCCCCCGGCTTCAAGATGTCCGTCCCCGTCGCCGTCGACCTCGGCAACGGCAAGACCGAGCGCCGGAGGGTGATGGTGGACGAGGCGGAGGAGACGTTTACGCTGGCTTTCCCGGAGAAGCCGCGGGGGGTGGTGTTCAATCCAGGGTCGGAGGTGTTGGCGAAGGTGCGGCGGGAGTAGATCAAAACCTCCAAGTCCGCTTCACGTATACTCCCCTCGCTATGAAGTCGATGTTCTGCCGGTTGAAACCCAGGTGGAAGTCCTGTCTCAGGACCCCCGGAGTCGCTCACCGCGCTTTGAGCAAGCGGATCTCCATGATTGCGGGGGGTCTCCTGATGATCGCTCTGGTCTTCGTGCTGCACCATCTGGGCGTGCAGCCGAGCCACCTCGCGACCTTCATCGTCACGGGGGCGGTGCTCGCCATCACCAGCGCTTTCCACACGGCCCGGAAGCAGGCCCGGACGGAGCTGATGGAGAACGACGGGCAGGTCGTCCGGAGTAGGAGAGACCCTCAGCCGTTCCGGTCCCGGCGGAGGCGGTCGAGCTCCGCTTGTAGAGCACGGATCTGCTCCTCGGCGGCCTGTCGTGCCTGAGCCTCCTCGATAGCCTGTTTCTCGGCGGCCTGACGGGCCTGGGCCTCTTCGAGAGTTCGTTTCTCAGCAGTCCGCCGTGCCCGGGTCGCTTGGGCAGCCCGTTTCTCGGCGGCTTCCCGGGCAGAGGCCTCCTCTTCCGGCCACAGCAGTGGCTCTCCGGTGGTGGTTTTCACCATCCGCAGGCGTGTGCCCTCAGACCGGAATGTCAGGTCCGTGGTCCTGCTGAAGAGGGAGCCGTCTTTCTCTGGAAGGATCGGCTGATAGCGCCCGGCGTGGAGCCGATAGCCCTGGAGGCGCGGCCTCAGGTATTCCTCATAGGGATCGAACAGGACGTACTCTTCGACGCCGATCTGCTCGTAGATGGGCTTCTTGTCGCGCAGATCCTCGTTCCGGGTCTTGCGGGACGTGACCTCAATGATCAGGCTGGGTGGCACCTCTTCCCAGAGGAGGTAATTGGGCCGGTCGTACTTGGCCACGCCTTTGGCAAGCAGCACGTCCGGAGCCCGGCGAGCTGCGGGGTTGCCCCTCTCGTAGCAGAGGAAGAGGTTGCCGCCTACCCAGACGTCCGGCGTCTTGGCATACCGGTTCTTCAGACCCTCGATGAGGTCGACCATCACCTGCCGGTGAAGAGTGGTCTCGGCCATGGGCTGGCCGTCGGAGGTGGGATATTCGATCTCCTGCTCGAGCGGAATCGCGCTCATGCGTGCCATCCTTGTCCCGACGGGTCGCCAGATCAGAGCATGAAGCCCCGGAAGATGCAACTCCCCGCCTCTCCATGGTAGCACGGACCAGGGACGGCCAAACCGCCTGGGGAAGGGGAGTTTGCCCGGTCCGTCAGAGACCGTCGAGCACGGAGCCGAGGAGCAGAAGTCCTCCGGCAACCACGAGGGACCAGATCCCCAGGCTGTTGGGAGGGTGGATCACACCTACCACCGTGAGCAGGCCGATCAGCCAGAGAATCAGGGAGATGAGAACCGTCGCCTCCTTCGGAGCCTGCGTCCTGAATCCACCTCTTCTCGCCATGGGATATCCTCCTCAAGACCTGGACTTGAACTTCGTTGGCAGACGTGACTTCGATTGGAGGCTCTACCCTACCATGCCTGGATACTCGGGCAAACCGCTGTCGGAGAAGCTCGGCCTCAAGCCGCCTCTGAAGCTCTGGGCGATCGGGGCTCCGCCGGACTACGAGTCCTGGCTCGGCGAGCTGCCGGCGGGCGTCCGCGTCGTCTCCGTGCCGGACGAGCCTCTGCGGGCCGTCCACCTCTTCGCCATGGAACGGGCGGCGCTGGCGGCGGAGCTGGCCCGGTTGCGGACACGGCTCGATCCAGCGGGGTTCGTCTGGGTATCGTGGCCGAAGAAGGCTTCGAAGGTGCCGACGGACATCACCGAAGACGGGGTGAGGGACGTCGCATTGCCGATGGGGTTCGTGGACGTCAAGGTGTGTGCCGTCAGCGACGTCTGGTCCGGGTTGAAGCTGGTGATTCGAAAGTCCGAGCGGCCGTGATCCCGATGGAGGAGAGGCATGCGCACGGAGCGCCTTGAATTCGGGTCCTGGTCTCCCGGCGATTTCGCGCTGGCCCTGGCGCTCTGGGGTGATCCGGACGTGACCCGGCTCTTCGGTGGACCCTTCTCGGAGGAGTGGGTACGGGAACGGCTCCAGCGGGAGATGTCAAACCTGGAGACGCACGGTTTCCAGTACTGGCCGGTCTTCCTCGTGGAAACGGGAGAGCATGTTGGGTGTTGCGGCCTCAAGCCCTACGTTTCCGCCAAGCCCATTGCCACTGAACCCATCTATGAGATCGGATTCCACCTGCACAAGGCCCACTGGGGCCGCGGGTATGGGGAGGAGGCCGCGCGGGCCGTGATCGGCTTCGCGTTCAACACCCTCGGGGCGCAAGGGCTCTTCGCCGGGCATCATCCGGAAAACCACGCTTCGCGCGCGCTTCTGAAGAAGCTGGGCTTCCGATACATCCACGACGAATACTTTCCCCCGACCGGGCTGCAGCATCCAGGGTATCTGTTGACGCCGGAGGAGTACTCCCTCACCGAGCCGGCGTGAACCCACGCAAGCGGTCCGCCACCTGGCCCGAGAAAACTACGCCGGTGGCCCGATCCGCGAGGCCGGCGTCCCGCAGCCGCTCCACCGTCCACCAGTTGCAATCGCCCGCCCACAGATAGGCGCCATGCGCCGGATAGAACCGTCCGGCGTACCCGGTCGCCGGGGGAAAGGAGTCTTCGCGCTCTCCGGAAGGCGCATGCACGATCGAGCGTTCCAGCTCCGTGAGCAGGGCACGGAGAGTCGCCGCGTCCACGGTGCGGACGAAGACCGCGCGCGCCCCGCCGCTCCCCTGGGGCAGCGACTTCTGGCCGTCGAGGTACATCACGGACTCCGTGGGCAGGAAGAGCGTCGCGAAGAGGGCCTTGTAGTTGGACTCCATGTAGAATCGCCGGTCCCCCCAGGCGAATTCGAGGAAGGGAGCGCTCTCCTCCTCCGGAGGGCCCATTCGCCATCCGGGCGGCTGCTGGACAATGATCGAGCTGTGGTACCCCCAGTCCGCCACGTAGACCCGGTACGGACCGGCTCCCGGCACCGGGGGCAGCGTCAAGGGAGGACGTGTATCGCGCGCGAGGGCGACGTAGAGCGGTGGACCGAGCAGCAGGAACAGAGCGAGGAGAGCCAGGGCGCGTCGGGCGAACCGCAGCCAGCGAGAGAGGGAGGGCACGACTGGGATTATAGAAGACGTTCACCCTTGGGGCGGGGGCTGATACCATCCCGCGCCGATGAACGCGCCGCCGCCCCCTACGCCCGCGATCCATGAATCCCGGGAGCGCTATGCCCTGTTCTACCCGGCGCGCTCGTCGGTGCCCGTTCCGGGACGCGGAAAGCCGCGGCCCATGGATCCCCAGGCGCCCCTCGCGCCATGGACCTCGGACTACCCCTGGCACCCGGAGGGCATGCTTCCCGACTACGCCCAGGACGTCACGGGCTCCGTGCTCCGGGTGGCCGGATGGTTCTGCCTGATCGCCCTGCTCGGCACCGTCGCTCTCTTCGACGTGCCGCGCTCCCTGAAGCTCGCGATCCTGGGCCTCGGCCTCGTGGGCCTGCTCGTCCTCTTCAGCCTGATCCTCAAGACCTTCCAGATGCTGCGCCACCCGCGGACGCGCATGCGGTGGGCGACGTTTCCCGCCTTCCTCGGCAGCCGGCTGGAGGGGGTGCTGTCCGTGCGGCCGGGCCAACACGTCTTCAGCGCGCTGACGGTCAAGCTGCGCTGCGTCCAGGACGAGCGGAACGAGACGTACCAGGGGGACGCCGGGCTGGAGCCTCACGTGATCTACGAGCAGAGCTTCGAGGTCCTGCCGCCGGGCGATACCCTGAGGGAGTTGCCGCTCGCCTTCGACCTTCCGGACGACCTGCCCGGCAACCACCTGGACCGCGCCGAGGCCACCTACTGGCAGGTGGCCGTCCGCATCCCCGTGACCGGACCCGACATCGAGGCCGTCTTCCTGGCCCCTGTCTACGAAAGGACCCGAGAATGAAAGGTTTCTTTTTCAGAACGTTGCTGTCCGTCCTGTTGCTGACCCCGGCCGCGGCGACCGCGGGGAGGGCTGCCTCCCTCGATCAGGAACTCGCCTACGACGCCGCCAAGCCGCTGGACGTCAAGGT
>CAXTNS010000359.1:0-669 GCA_964245465.1 uncultured Thermoanaerobaculia bacterium | reverse complement strand
AGCGTGGCCGGCAACCCGCCCATTCAAGCCTACGTGGTGAGGCCGGAGAGCGGTGCCGGTCCCTTCGCGGGCGTGCTCTTCGTCCACTGGTACGCGCCGCCTCAACCCACCTCCAACCGGACTCAATATCTCGAAGAGGCCCAGGCGCTCGCCCGTCGGGGCACCGTCTCGCTGCTCGTCTCCACCTTCTGGTCCGAAGCGGCCCGTTACAAGGGCCGCAAGTGGGAGGATGATTATCAGAACTCCCTGAGCCAGGCCAAGGACCTGCGCCGCGCGCTCGACGTGCTGCTCGCCCAGCCCGGCGTCGACGCCAAGCGCATCGGCTTCGTCGGCCACGACTACGGCGCCATGTTCGGTTCCATGGTGGCGGGGGTGGATCCGCGTCCGAAGGCGTACGTGCTGATCGCGGGCACAGCCCGGTTCCCGGACTGGTATCTCTTCGGCTCCGCGAGCGGCGTGCCGGAGGGAGAGGCCCTGACGAAATTCAACGAGCAGTTCAAGCTGATCGATCCCGTCAGCACCATCGCCAAGACCAAGGCCGCCACCTTCTTCCAGTTCGGCGAGGCGGACAATTTCACGCCGCGCGACAACTTCCTCGAATATTACAATGCGGCCCCAGACCCCAAGCGGATCGCCACTTATCCTTCAAAACACGCGATGGATGCGGAG
>CAXTNS010000358.1:0-7116 GCA_964245465.1 uncultured Thermoanaerobaculia bacterium | reverse complement strand
GTGGATCCCGCCCACCCTCTGGTTCTGGGACCGCCTGCTCACCCGCAGGACCCTGAAGTACGCCGCCCTCTTCCTCCTGTTCTACCTGCTCAACCTCTCCGGTGGCTGCTACCTCGCGTACATGGGCCACTTCTCCCTGCTGGCGATCTTCCTCAGCCGGATGGCTGCGGAGGGACGGGAGCTCTTCTCCATTCGCTCGTTGCGGCTCCTGGTGCCCGTAGGCCTGGTGGCGGCCCTGGCCGTGGCCGCTCTCTTCCTGCCCTACGTGCGGGTCGCCCGCGAGCAGGGCCTCTCGCGGTCCGAGCAGGAGATCCAGGTCTACAGCGCGAAGCTCGCCAGCTACGTCAGCCCCACCAGCATCAATTTCTACTTCGGCGAAGCGGCGAACCGGTTCCTCCGTGGGATTCTGGGAGAGTCCGCCGAGCTGTTCTATCGTCCCGAGAACTCCCTGTTCGCGGGTTTCCTGCCCACCCTCCTCTTTTTCGTGGGAGCCTTCGCCGCCGTCCGGAGCCGGCTCAGACACTGGGAGGGACCGGTGGACCCCTGGGTTCGCGGGCTCGTCCTGTCGGGCCTGATCAGCTTCGTCCTGTCTTTCGCCTGGGCGTACCTGCCGCTCTCCAAGGTCATCCCCGGGCTCTCGGGCATGCGCGTGCCGGTCCGCTTCTACACCCTGACCTCCCTGACCGTGGTGTTCTTCGCCGCCCGCGGCGTGGACCTTCTGCTGCGCCGGACCCCAGGATCCCGGGCGCGGGTGGCCCTTGCCGTGGGTCTAGCCGCCGTCCTCGCCGTCGAGCTGGCCCCCCGGAGACTCGACTGGGAACGGGTGCCCCGGGAGGAGGAGTTGCCGAAAGCCTACACCTGGATCCGGGACGAGCCCTCCATCAAGGGTCTCGTCGAGTTGCCCCTCCAGGGAGACTATCGGGAGAACCACTACCTCTACGCCGCCACCGTGCACTGGAAGCCCATCGCCAACGGCTACAGCGGCTACATGGCGAGGAGCTACACCGCGCTTGCCCACCGCATCCGGTTCCTCCCCAACACCCGCGGCTTCGATCTGCTGCGTGAGATGGGGATCTCCCACGTCGTGGTCCACGCCCGCAGCCCGAGCCGGGTGGAGGCCCTGCGGAAATGGGAAGACAGATTCATCACCGGACCGCACCCGCAGATGAAACGGGTTTATCGGGAGAAGGGGATCTCGATCTATAGCGTGCTCGACCGGCCCGGGTAGAGCAGACCCGGTGAACACAGCGTATGCTAGTACGCAGGTATGAAACGCGCGACCATTAACCTCCCTGACGATCTCGCGGATCTGGTAGATCGGGAGGCGCGGCGTCGCCAGACGAGTTTTTCCGAGGTCGTCCGGCTGTTCATCGTGCAGGGCCTCTCGGGCTCCAAGGAAAAGCCGCGCGAGATTCCTTGGGCCGGCCTCTTCCATGATCCGGACATGATCCCGGCTGAAAGGCTGGACGAAGCATTGGCCGCACGTTGGGCGGATGACATCGATCGCGATCGTTGATACCGGCCCGTTCGTCGCCGTGGCAAACACGGCCGATCCAGCGCACCGTGCATGCCTCAAGGCCTTGCAGTCAACCGGTTTTCACCTCGCAATCCCTGCTCTCTGCGTGGCTGAGGCTTGCCTGGAATGGCATCGGCACCGTCCCAGAAGAAGATCCGGAAATCGGCAGGGCCTTCCCCTACTGGTCCGGCAAGCATCAGGAACCCGTCTTTGACCGCGGCCATGTCGCGGATGCCCAGGCCCTTGAGGTTCACGAAGCGGAGCGTCGCGGCCTCCGGATGATCGAAATCGAAGACCAGGACAGGCACGAAATTGCCCCGCAGGACCGGCCCCCTCAAGCCGGCGAACAGCTTGCCGCCGGCGTCGGCGGCCAGTCCTTCGATGTCGATGCCGTTCTCTTTGCTTGGGATCTCGGCGAACCGCTTGAGGATGGAATTTCCTTTGAGGAAGCCCGCCAGGCTCTTGCGCTCGACGGGTCCGCTGAAGGCACCCTGGGCATCGACGGTGAGACGGTAGACCCCCGCCTGCCGTCTCTGACTTCCGGATCGCCGCCATGCCTTCGATGTCCGCCTCGTCGTCCTCAACGCCCACAAAGGCTCGAGGTTTCGATCCATCTGAGTTCGAGCGGACATGACAGCCTCCTTCCCTTTTCTCCAGGGACGGACCCAGCCTTCGAATTCAGCCGTTCCATACACGGGTCCTCATCCCCCGTGGCGGAGGATCAGGACACTGAGGGAACGCGGGAGGCCAACTCTACCGAAACGTGATCGCCTGGAGCTTCTGGAACGCCCGGAGCCCAGAGACGCCCAGGAACTTCCGGCCGTCTTTCAGATGGGCCTCGAAGCAGATCTCCTTGTGCTTCCGGCCTCCCCAGAGGGCGCCGAGGAGCAATCCCATGGGACCCAGGACCAGGACGCCGAGAGCTCCCCAGCCCGTCGCGACCATCAGGCTTCGGACTTCCTCTTCCGTCTTGACGCTGACGCTTTCCAGGTGCTCGTTCAAGTTGGCCGTCTCGCTCTGTCCGTCGCGGCGGCGGATCGTCAGGACGGCGATGCCCGGCCCGGTGGTCAGGATCGCGCTCTGCTCTTCGAAATCAGGACTGGCCAGCACTTTGATCTGAGACATTTCAGCTCCTCTCTGTTTCAAGAGGAATTGACGGCCGGAGTTGATTCATTTCCGGCGCCAAGCTCCTCAAGGGTTTGGACGACTTGCGCCCGGTGCTGCGCGGTATGGCCCCGGTAGGCCTGGACGTAGGCCTTCCAGTCAAGCTCGTGCACCCACTCCACGGACTCTCCGTCCTGCGTCTTGAGGACCATCAACACGGGGGCCGTGACGCCTGAGGAAACCTCATCCGATGCGTTGTCCAGGAGGTCGAGGAGCGCACGGTGGACGCGGTGGAGGTCCCCGAGCAGGTCTCCCCAGGGACGGTCCAGAGGCGCTGGGGATTGCAGGTGGGCAGGAATGGCGCCGGTCCCGGGACGGCGGCCGGAGACCATTTCGCGGAGCTGCTCGACGGCGGGACGGTGGCTCTCCACAAGATGATCCACGATCTCCTGGACCGACCAGCGCGCCGGAGCCGGCCGGAGGGTGCGCAGGCTGGCCGGCACGGAGTCCAGGAGAGCTTCGATCTCGCGGAACGTGGCGGCCGCGTGCTCGCGCAGCCGTTCCAGGGGAGCCTCCGTCCCCTTGCGGCGGAGATAGTCGAGAGCCTGGCTCTGTTCGGGTCGAAGGTTCATGGCTCAAGGCATTCTACCCTTCTGGCCTACCCCTTGCCTCGCTTCCCGGCAGGAGGTAGCAACAGTGAAGAAGTTGATGCAATTTTCGTGGCGAGCCGGAGCCGGACGACCGGCGGGCGGAGGCGGTGGTGGAAGCGTCAGCGCATGATTTTGATCCCTTTTCCAGGGTTTTTTCCATATCTCTGATAGGGTGGACCCTGGATGATCTTATATTGGGGTCTGCGAGGGGTCCCAAGCAGGCGGCCGGCGCGCCCGACACGCCCGAGGCCGAGGACGCTCCCACGGCCTGGTGCCCGCTGGAGCCGGACGCGGGCGCGGAATGGCTGCTGGTTCATTTCGAAAAACACGTTCCCATTGCCGAGGTCCGCGTGCGGGAGTCGTTCAATCCCGGCGCGGTCGCCCGGGTGTCGGCCGTCTTTGAGGACGGTACGTTCTCTCTTTTGTGGGAAGGGCACGATCCCACGGCTCAGGCTCCCGAAGACCTGGTCATCCGTGCGGCTGTCGAGATCGCGGGCCAGTCGATCCTGATCGAGCTGGACACGGCGCGCCGGCCCGGCTGGAATGCCATCGACGCCGTCGAGCTGGTGGGCCGGGACGGCAGCCGGCAGTGGGCTTCCGGGGCGGCGGCGAGCTCGACCTACGCGGACGTGGGCGGTCTGCTGGCGGCGGAATACGCGCCGGAGGCACGGTTTTTCGCCGACGCCGCCCTCGGGATTCGAATGGCGGCCCCGGGGTGGTGGATCCGCGCCAACCCGGCCCTGCTGGACGCGCCCGGGAGAATCCTCCGCGCCTGGACCCGGGACGGCGTCACGGCGATCGTCGTGGCGCAACAGGCGGTCCTGCAGGCCTGGAGCCCCGGGGACCTGCGCGGCCACGCCGCCGCGGCGCTCGATCTCCTGGGCGCCGAGGTGCAGGCATGGGAGGTGCATGAGTTTAGAGACTTGAAAGCGTTGGGGCTGGTCGCGGCCGGCACCGGCGAGCAGGGAGAGGGATCGAGGACGAAGCAGCACTGGGTGGCGGTCCCACGGGAAAGAGACGTCCTCCTCTTCCTCCTGAGCGCTCCCGAGGCCTCGTTCGACGCCGCGGAGCGGATCTTTCAGAAGATGCTCGCCACGGTTGAAATCGACGAGATCGATCGAACGAAATAGCGGTCTCCGCCACCCCGTTGAAGCTGAAGACGCACGGTGATCCTCCCAGAGGGAGCGATCCCGACTCGATATCAACCTGGCATGGATCAATGCCATTAGGAGAGCCGAGGAAAGATCATGAACACGCGAAACACACGCGTCCTGGTTTTCGCAGTCATTGCAGTCGCTCTGCTGACCGTGCCGCTCCTGCCGGTGTGGGCGCAGGCTCCGCACCACCCCCGTCCGACCGAGCAGAAGCCAAAGCCCACAGAGCCCCAGGTGACGATCAAGGAGACCCCCATCGAGGAGGGCAATCCCCAGACCCAGGGGACAGCCCAGCCCCAGGATCCGGCCATGGCGCCTCAGGACCCCGCCATGGCGCCTCAGGATCCGGCGAACCCGGCGGTAGCCCCTCAGGATCCCAACGCTCCGCAGGGCACGGCGACCCAGCCGGGCACCCAGGACCCGAACGCCGCTTCGCAGCAGGGGACCACGCCGGGAACAGCCGGCACCGGCCCTAAGGTGATGACCCCGGAACAGATCGGCATCTCGTTCGCGGCGCCCCAGGGTTGGCAGCAGGGTGATCCCACCAAGTTCACACTGCCGGGCGACATCTGCTGCGCCTGGTCGCCGGACAACGTCGCCTCGATCGTGGCGTTCGTCCAGAAGACCGGCAAGCCGCTGAACCCCAAGGTCCTCCTGGATCAGAGCGCGCAGGCCCTGCAGACGGGCGTCGGCGCACAGGTGAAGACCAAGGAGGTCATCGACGTCGGCGGCAAGCGCGGCTTTTCGCTGGTGGTGACGGCCCCGGGCAACGGCGCCGCCATCGACGGCAAGGGCACCGTGCTCACGACCCAGCACTGGATCGCCGTTCCCCGCGAGCAGGACGTGATCATCTTCCTCATGACCACGCCCGACGAGAAGTTCGCCGCCAACGAGCAGGTCTTCCAGTCCCTGCTGAGCAGCCTGAAGGTCAGCGGCACCCAGACGCCGGACCAGATGCAGGCTTCGCGGTAAAGGCAAAAGAGAGGGAGGCAGGAGGAGGCACCCCGATGATGCCGCCGCTCCAGAGAAGACACCTCTTCCTCCCTTTCCTTCTGCTCGCCCTCGTGCCCGGCCCGGCGCGGGCGTTCGACCCCACTCCGTTCCCGACACGGCGTCCCCAGGAGCCCAAGCGGCCATTCCCCTACACGGCGGAAGAGGTGAGCTACGTGAGCGGCGGGGTCAAGCTCGCCGGCACGCTGACGGTCCCTCAGGGACCCGGCCCCTTCCCCGCCGTGCTGCTGATCACCGGCAGCGGCCCGCAGGACCGGGACGCGGCCTCGTACGGCCACCAACCGTTCCTGGTGATCGCGGACCATCTCAGCCGCCGCGGCATTGCCGTGCTGCGGGTGGACGACCGCGGGACGGGCGGCTCGGCGGGCAACGTGGACGAGGCCATCCAGCGTAGCCAGGAGGCCCTGCGGCGGACGTTCAAAGTGCTGCGCGCGGAGCCGGACCGGGCCGCCCGGACGGCCAGCCTGCGCCCCCTCGGCAAGGACCTGCTGGTCACCCTGAGCGAGGACCAGATCAAGACCCTGGGCGGCCTCGGCGCGGCGGGTGACGCCGTGATCAAGGGGATCGACACCCCCTGGTCCGCTACTTCATCGACTACGACCCGCGGCCGGCCCTGCGCAATGTCAGGGTGCCGGTGCTGGCGCTCAACGCCACGCTCGACCTGCACGTGCCGCCGGACTCGAACCTGCCGGAGATCGCGAAGGCCCTGAAGCAGGCCCGCAACCCGGACGTGACGGTGCGCCTCCTGCCCAGGCTCAACCACCTCTTCCAGCCCGCGACAACCGGAAGCCCCGCCGAGTACGGGGTCATCGAGACCCGATCGACCCCTCGGTGCTCGGGCTCGTGACGAAGTGGATCCGGGAACGGTTTGCAAGGCCGTAGGGGCGGCCACATGGGGCCGCCCCTACCGGGAATCCCCCTCCCTCATCCTCCCGTTCTGGAACTCGCGGCGCCTCTGCCCGTATGATCCCTGAACGTAGCTTTTTTAAGGCTTTTTGAGGAACGACGAATGACCCTGAAACCGCGACATCTCGCCGCCGCAGCCCTCTGCCTGCTGCTCCTTCTGCCCGCCGTGCCGGCCCAGGCCGTAGAGCCTGACGACTTGACCCTCGAGCAGATCATGGCCGACTCCGACTGGCTCGGGAACCCGCCCGAGAACCCCTACTGGTCGGACGACGGCCGCGCCGTCTACTACGAGCGGGAGCGGGACGGCGTGGGCCGCAACCCCCGGGACCTCTTCCGCGTGGACCTCGCGACCGGCAAGACCACCCAGGTCGAGCCCGTGGACCGCGGCAAGGTGGACGCCCTGGGCGGCGCCTGGACCCCGGACCGCAAGAAGAAGGTCTGGGCACGCCAGGGGGACGTGTTCTTCAAGGACCTGACGACGGGCGCCGCGCGGCAGATCACCCGCACTGGAGAGGCGGAGACCGATCCGTTCATTCTGGCGGACGGCAGGCGGATCGGGTTCTACCAGGAGAACAAGGTCTTCATCTACGACCTCACGACCGGCCTGCTCGCCCAGGCGGCCGACCTGCGGCTCGCCAAGGACCCCGCCGAGGAGGACGAGCCGTCCTATCTCGAAGCCCAGCAGACACGCCTGTTCGACGTCATCCGCCAGCAGAAGGAGCAGGAACGCCGGGACCGCGAAGAGAGGCAGGCCAACCAGAAGGCCGATCCCGCC
>CAXTNS010000357.1:6769-7152 GCA_964245465.1 uncultured Thermoanaerobaculia bacterium | reverse complement strand
CCGCAGCGTCGAGGCCATGGCCAGGCGGTCCGCCCGCGCCGCCCCGGTCGCGTCGGGCGGCACCTGCTCCAGCCGGGCCACCACGTCGTCGACGAAGGCCCAGGCCTGCTCCTCCACGAACGTGTCGGAGAGCCCGAAATCGGTCTTCAGGACGTCCAGAAACAGTTCCATCTGCTCCCGGACCTGCTCGAACGTCAGATGGCCGGCCAGTTCCGCGAAGGCCAGGAGCCCGCTCTTCAGGAGGTCGGCGACCTCGGCGGCGCCGTCGATCGAGGAAGGATCGAAGGACTGGACGAAATCGATCACCGGCTGGGCCCAGGCGGTCAGCTTCGGCCGCGCGGCGGGCAGCCCGGCGAGCACGCGTTCCTGGAGCCGCTCGGCCC
>CAXTNS010000357.1:0-6759 GCA_964245465.1 uncultured Thermoanaerobaculia bacterium | reverse complement strand
ATCTGCGTGAGGATGTTGTTGTCGCGGCCCATGATGTTGACCCCGACGATCGCGGCGAGCAGGCACATGGGCACGATCAGGATGACCGCGAACGGCAGCACCACGCTCTCGTAATTCGCCGCGAGCAGCAAGAACACGAACAGCACGGCGAGCGCGGGGGGCAGCCCGGCGAGCACGCGTTCCTGGAGCCGCTCGGCCACCGCCGGCGCGGCCCCGGCGATGGCGTCGAACAGGCCGTTGCCAAGCTCCGCGTTGGCGGAGAACCGGGTCGCGAGGTCCAGGAGGTCGCGGGCCAGGGCCGCGTCCGGAGCGGGAGCCGGGCGGTGCAGCTTCTGGGGCTGGACCAGGACGGAGCCGAGCATCACGCCACCCTCTCCGTGGACGAGGTGTAGTAATTCAGGGTCACGGGAACACCCTCGATGGGGCTGAATTTGAGCTGGTTGATGTCGATCCGGCCGCTCACGTCGCGGAAGACGAACGGCAGAGTCCGCTTCCCGAGGCTCTCCAAAGGCACCGGCGCCGTAGTATCCGGGGGCGGCACCGGCGACGGCGCGGCGGGCCCGGGCCGCACGTCCATGTGCAGGTGGATGTAGAACCCCGTGTTGCCGCACCGCATGACCGGCTGGCCGCGCCGCACCCGTCTCCCGATGGGCTGGTTCCCCAGGAGCTCGCGGACGCTCCCCTGCCGGCCATGGCCGTAGAAGGCGTAGGTGGTCACCACCGCGCCGCCCTGGTCCCGGTCATAGCCGGCGAGCGGCGCGACCGGGGTGTCGCCGGGTCCGAGGTTGCCGGCGGCGTCGAGGTCGTGCCGGATCAGGACGAAGTTCCAACTCCGGGAAGGGACGGAGAAATCCCGCTCCGAGCTCTCGTTGTCCGCCACGTCGTCGACGAAGTCCACGACGGTTCCGGAACGGGCGGCCAAGACCTCGTCCCCGTCGCTCAGGCCGAAGTCATAGGCATAGATGAGAGGCGTGAAGCCGGGATCGTCCGCCTCCTTGGGGACGGCGTTGTGGGTCCAGAACCCGTGGTTCCCCTCGGCGCACTCCAGGGACTTGTCCTTCTGCCAGGGCAAGCTGTAGGGAGAGACGGCGACGTTTTCGGGATAGCCGGCGAACGTGGGGCCGTCCGGATTGGGGTTGAACTTGCCGCCGTCCGTCTGCCCCTCTTCCGCGAGATAGAACGAGGGATAGAAGGAGAGGATGGCCGCCGGCATGGAGGTCAGCAGCCGCTCGCCGAGCACGCCCCAGTCCTCGGCCCACGCGACGCACTCCGCTACGATCGTGCCGACGATCGCCCCCGTCCACGCCGCGAGGCTCCCGCCCAGCAGCGTCCAGCCGAGCAGCATGCGGGCGGAGTGCGCTCCTTGCCGGAAAGGGTTGCAATAGTCCTTCTTCGCCTGGCTCTGGGCGATCTTCACCAGCATCTGGCCGGCAACGGTGCCGCCGAGGCCGGCGACGCCGCCGATCTCCTTGCGGTTTTCGGCCCGGTCGTCCGGCCGGTCGTCGGGGAACGGCTCGTGACGAACGGGCCCCGAATAGTTGAGGAGCGTCAGGAACGAGAGGAGCGCGTCGCGGAAGCTGCTCGTCGCGGCGTTCAGCAGGTAGGACTCGCCGCCATCCGTCACCAGCAGGGTGAACCAGTACCAGAAGGCGTTGCCGAAGGGGGCGCTGTTCATCCCCTGGAAGGAGCCCGCCAGGGTGCCGAGGGGGAACCGCGACAGGAGCCACCGCGGCACCCGGGCGTTGCGGCTCACCGCCACCGGGAACCACCAGCCGAAAGGCGACCGGCCGGCGATCTTGAACGTTCCCTGCCCGGCATGGAGGATGGCGTTGAGGGCGTTCGCCAGCCAGTCCCCCTCTTCAACGGAGGTCAGGTTCAGGACCATGCGCAGGGCGTCCGCGGCCCAGGCCGTGTGGTAGGCCCAGCCCTCCATGGCGTCTTTCCCAGCGCAGTCGAACGTGTAGTAGGGAGGGGTCGAGCGATTGAAGATGGGCAGTTCCTTCCAGCTCTCGGCGGGCGGATACGGCTGGTCCGTGGCGGGGTCTTTGAGGCGCTCCTCGCCGCCGCCGAAGAGAGTGGCCTTCATGACCAGGTTCCCCTGTTCGCGGTCGATCCACACGTCGGCGGCGGAATCAGGCATCCAGGGGAGAGGGATCGGGGCGAGGATCGTCCGGCCGACGCCGTCCTGGCTCCCCAGCAGCCAGGTCGCGTACCAGCAATACTGGGGCTTCGGGTCGGCGTCTGCGGCGGTGGCGGCGGCGAGCGCGGACGGCTCCGGAGCGCCGCCGAAGGGGAGCAGCCGGTTGAGGGCCGTCCCCACTTCGGCGCCTTCCGCGAGACCGGCGGACAGGCAGGCGGCCGTGCGCGCGGCCTGGACCAGGCCGGAGTCCCGCAGCAGCGACAGCAGGGTGCGGGCGACCTCGTCCGCGTCCCACTCCGGCAGGGTGAAATGCCCGCGCAGGCGCCTCTTGATGCCGCGCAGCAGGGCCGCCAGCCGCAGCCTGTCCGCCCGGACGCGGGCGTCCGCATCCGGGGGTATCGCCTCCAGCCGGCGGACGGCCTCGTCGGCGTACTCCCAGAGCAGCTCTTCCAGGAAGGCGTTGGTGATCCCCAGATCCGTCCGCAGGACGTCCAGCACGAGATCGACCTGCTGGCGGATACTCTCGAGGGTGAGGCCGCCGAGCGCGTCCGCCAGGGCCAGGAGCAGCCGCTGCCCCAGCTCCAGGCCTCCGGTCACGCCATCCGGAGGCTCCGGCCCGAGGGCGGTGAGGGCGTCGGAGAGCGGCTGGATCCAGTCCCGGAGCCGCTGGAGCGCGTTCGGCATCCCGGCTTCGGCGCGCTCCCGGAGCCGGACCAGCACGACTTCCATGGCCCCGGCCATTATGCCCGCGATATTGCCCGCGATATTGCCCGCGATCTCTCCCCCCGAGCCCGCGTCCGCCGCCAGGCGCACGGCGAGCTGGATCGCCTCCTGAACCAGGCGGAAATCGGGATCGCCTCCCGGCACCGGATGCAGCCTCTGCGGCTGGACGAGGATGGAGCCGACGGAAGTCAAAAGGAGATCCCCACGTCGAGGCTCACGTCGATGGAAGGCACCGCGCCCAGCAGCTCCTGGTACGCGCCGTTGACCCTCTCCATCTCCGTTTTCAGCTCTTCGTCGAGCGAGTGCAGGCGGTCGATGAGGGCCGTGAACAGGGCCGTCAGATCGAACGACTCCAGGAGCGGGGGGATGCGGGCGTCGAACTCCGGCCGGATCACCTCGACCACCAGCGTCTCGGGATCGAGGGCCTTGAGCTTGTCGATCACCTGGGCATAGTCGGCGTCCAGCTTCGCGACGTCGGCGGGCGGCAGCACGAGGTCCAGCGTGAGGGTGCCCAGCGTCGTGGCGAAGGCCGCTTCGACGGCCTGGCGGATCTGCGCCGGATCGGCGGCCGCCACCTTGCCCCGCACCTCGGCGAAGACGCTGTTCAGGCTGTCCACCAGGAAACTCAGGTTGAACCCGCGCAGGCGGTCGTCCAGGGCCTGCAGGGAACCGGTGATGGCGCGCAGGGAGTCTGGCCCGAGGAGCAGGTCGGAGACCTTGGCCTGGAGCTCGTCCACCAGCTCCCGAAAGGCCGAGAGCACGGTGCCCAGAGGTCCGCTCGCCAGTTCGGCGACGCCCAGGAGCAGTTGGAAGGGGCGGATGAACTGCGGCTCCAGGGCTTCCTGGACCCACTGCCGCAGCTCCGCCGATGTCGGCGATGCCGCGCCCATGATCCGGAAGGAGGCCAGAACTCCCCCCGTGGAATGGTGGCGGGCTTCCCATCCGGCCAAACCCGCCGTGAAACCGCCGCGGGCATCGGTCAGCGTCTGCCGGAAGGTGCCGAGCGCCAGGAACGGAGCCCCGAACGCCGGATCGAGAGGATCGAAGCGGCTCAGGGCCGCGGCGACCGCCTCCTTCTCCGGGGAAGCCGGCAGCGCCGCCAGGGCCGTCCGGGGGAAGGTGGCGTGCGCCTGGACCACCGCCGCGAGCTTCCCCTGGACGTCCTGGGTGGCCAGCGTGCCGGCCAGAGGCCCGGCCGCCGCCTCGAAGGCGCCGCTCAGGGTGGCCTCCCGGGTGGCGTCGAGGGCCGCCGAGACCTGCGCGAAACGCGGCGCCAGCGGTGCCGTGTCGCCGATGGCCTCGACCTTGTCCAGGATGGAATCGATCCACGCCTCGATCTGGCTGCGCGAGCCCGCCAGCCCCTGCAACACCTCGTTCAGCTTCTCCAGGAGGGCCACGACGCTGCGCGCGAAGGTGACCACCTCCTCCACCGTCTTGAGGACGCCGTCGACCTGGGCGAAGACCGCCTCGACGGGGATCAGCGAGAGGACCCGGTCGACGGCACCGGAGATCGCCTCTTCGACGGGCTTGATCAGCTCCTCCGGCTTGAACCGGTCGAACGCCGCCAGGAGCTCGTTGAAAGGCCCTTCCAGGAGCTGGAGCGGCGCGCCCGGATTGGCCTCCTGCCTGAGGCGGTCCTTGAGAGACTCAAGCTCCGCTTTGACCGGGTCCAGGAGACGGCTGGGGCGGAACGCCTCCATCTGGGCGATCAGAGCGCGGAAGGGCTGGCCGAGGGTGCCTCCCACCAGGGCGGCGGGATCGAAGCTCCGCACCTGGTCGAGCAGCCTCTGGGGTTGTTGCCGGACGGTTTCGAGCAGCGGCACCGGCCCCGTCTCGACCAGGACTCCGAAGTTCACGAGGATGGGATCGGTGACCGGTGTCAGGGTGGGAGGGAGCACGGCCACGGCTCCCTGAAGGGCGAGTTGGAGCGTGGGATTCAGCTTCGAGGGATCGATCTTCTCCAGGGCCGCGGTCATCTCCCCCATCACCGCGATCACCTGATCCGTGATCGGCGCGAAAGAAAGCTGCTGGATCTGCTGGGTGGCCCCATCGAGCGCGCCCTGGACCTGGTCCAGGGCGGAGACCACCTCCGGATCTTCCAGCACGCCCGCGATGGAATCGATCGCACCGCGCAAGGCCTCGACGACCTGCCCGGGATCGAAGGAGCCCACAGCGCCGTCGACCGATTCGATCACCTGGGAAACGGCCGCCCGCACGGGCTGGAAAAGGGTTGTGATCCGTTCCTTCAATCGGTTTGCAAAGCCCTCGATCGCATCCTTGATCTCGTCGGCGAGGGCCTGGACGTCGACCTGATCGAGCAGCGACTCCACCTGCCCGAAGATGGCGCGCACCTGTACGGTCACTTCGGCGAGCCCCTGCTCGAGGCCGTCCACGGCGCTCCGCACGGCCCCGGCCGCGGTGGCGAGCGGCTCCTGTACCGCGCTGAGGTCGAGCTGGTCGGCCACGCCGCGCAGCCAGTCGAGCAGCGGCCGGGGCGGCTCCTGGAGCTGGGCGAGGTCCGCCGCGCTGGCGGGCTCGGGGAGAACGTCCCGCAGGAAGCGCAGGGAATCGCCGGGAGCGAGGACCGAGATCAGGTAGCTCATGCGGTCGGCCACGTCGTCGGGCAGCGAGGCCAGGCGCCCGCCGAGGATGGGCAGGCCCTCGACCAGATCCGCCTGGAGGGCCGGCCGCAACCCGTCGAGCTCGTCGAGGAGGGTCTGCACCTGGGCCGCCGCCGGGCCGGCGCCGCTCAGGTCCGTCGCGGTCACGGCCGCGCGCAACTGGCCCAGGGCCACCGTCAGGCCGGAGGCGATCCGCGCCAAGTCTTCGGCATGCCCGGACGCGGGGCTCGCCGCGAGGTCCGCCGCCAGGTCCGCCACCGCTTCGGGAACGGTGGCGCGGATGAAAGCGTCGAGGTCCTGGAGGGTCTGCGCCATGTGGTCGCGGATCCCGGCGGGCTCCATCCCCTTCCAGGTCTCCAGGGTCTGCAGAGGGTCGATCCAGTCGTCCACGATCGGCAGGTTGATGGGCAGGAAGGCGGCCCGGCTCTGGAACTGGGTGACCTGGCGAAGCAGGGAGAGCAGACCCTCGACGTTGAAGGGAGAGGGCGCGGCTTCCAGGACCGCGCGCACCGCGTCCACCTGCGTGGTGGCCGCCGCGACACCGGTAGGAGCGGGCTCGGCCGGGCCCGCCCCGGCTTCACCGCCTCCACCGGCACCACCGCCGCCAGCCGTCCCGCTCCCGGCTCCTCCCGTTCCGCCGGAGCCGCCCGCGCCACCGCTGGAGCCACCCCCGGAGCCGCTTTCGTCGTCGCAGACCAGGTCGATCTGGAGCAGGCGGTGAAAGGCCTGGATAGCCGCCATGACGTCGCTCAGGAGCCGCGCCACGTCGACCTCCAGGGAGACGTTGAGGTCCCGCAACCCGGCCGTGAGGCTCCCGGTAATGGAGGACAGGTCCGCGGGTACCGCCTCCTGAATGGCGCCGAGGGTGTCGGCGACGCCGCCGCTCGCGGCGAAATCCGGCAGCGGCAGCTCCTGCAGGGCCTGGCCGAGGTCGGCGAGGCTCCGGGGCGGATTTTGAATCAGGCCGGTGACGGTCTGGGCGATGCCGGTCAGGCTGCCGGCCTGGGCGGAGAGCTGCCCGGCGAGGCCGTTACCCTGGAGGCTGACGTCGAGGCGTTCGAAGATCGTGGGCATGAGCTACGAGCCTCCTCCGAACAGGCCTTGCAGGGCGTTCGTCATCCCGCCGAGCCCCTCCAGGGCGGACTGCACGCCGTTCAGCGTGTCCCGCAGAGGCGGTGTGGGATCCTGCAGCTCCGGCAGGCTTCCCAGCATGTCGAGCGCGTCCAGGGCCCCGGCCACCGAGTCGAGGAAGCTCCCCGCCTGGTCCAGCAGGCT
>CAXTNS010000356.1:0-7154 GCA_964245465.1 uncultured Thermoanaerobaculia bacterium | reverse complement strand
AATGGCGACGTCGAGAGCGCCCTGGCCGTCGCGGAACGGGTGGTCGAGGGGGAGTACCGCACGGGCCACCAGGAGCACATCTACATCGAATGCCAGGGGATGATCGCCGAGATCGAGGACGACGGCACGGTCTCCCTCCTCGGCTCCATGCAGTGCCCCTACTACGTCCACAAGGCCCTGGTCCACGCCCTCAAGCTGCCGGATGACAAGGTCCGCGTCCGCGCCTCCGTCGTTGGAGGCGGCTTCGGCGGCAAGGAGGATTTCCCGAGCGCCGTGGCCCTCCACGCCGCCCTGCTCGCCCGCGCCTGCGGCCGGCCCGTGAAGCTGGTCTACGACCGCCACGAGGACATCGTGGGCACCACCAAGCGCCATCCCGCCGTCATCCGCCACCGCGCGGGAGTCGACCGGGAGGGCCGGCTGCTCGCCCTGGACGCCGACATCCTCTTCGACGGCGGAGCCTACTCGACTCTGTCGCCCGTGGTGATTTCGCGGGCCATCCTGCATTCTTTCGGTCCCTACCGCTGGCCGGCCGCGCGCATCCGCGGCCGGGTGCTCCGCACGCACACGGCCCCCAACAGCGCCTTCCGCGGCTTCGGCGCGCCCCAGGTCGAGTTCGCCATCGAGCGCCACATGGACCGGATCGCTCGCGAGCTGGGGCTCGATCCCTTCGAGATCCGCGCCAGGAACGTCGTCGATCCGGGCGACCGGCTGCCCACCGGGCAGGTGCTCGACGCCAGCGCCTCGGCCCGCCTCTGCCTGGAGGAAGCCGAGCGGCGGACCGGTTTCCGCTCGCGCTGGCAGGCCCTTGAGGAGGAGCGTGCGCAACGGCGGGACGGCGAGCCCCTGCGGGGGATCGGCCTCGCCCTCTTCTTCCACGGTGCCGGCTTCACCGGCAACGGCGAGCGCAAGATGAAGTCTCCGGTCACCGCCCGCCTCCTGGAAGACGGCCGCATCGAGGTCCTGACCGCCATGACTGACATGGGCCAGGGGTGCGCGGCCGTCTTCCCCCAGATCGCGGCCGAGGCCGCCGGGGTTGGCCCGGAAGACCTCGCCTTCGCCGAGCCCGACACCCGCCAGGTTCCCGACTCCGGCCCCACCGTGGCCTCGCGCACCACCATGATCGTGGGCGGCGTCATCGTCCGCGCCGTGGCTGAGCTGCGCGACCGTGTCCTGGCTTGGCGGCAGTCTGGAGGATCGGTGAAAGACGGCTGGATCGTCGGCTCCGAGGGTCCCGTGGAGCCCTTCCGCGAGGCGGCGCGGGCCTGCCGGGCGGCCGGCCCCGTGGAGGTCACCCTGCGCCACGAGCCGCCGGAAGACCACGCGTTCGATGACTCCACCTATCGCGGCGCCGCCTATCCCACCTACGCGTGGGGTGCGGACGTGGTGGAGGTGGAGGTCGATCCCGACACCCTGGCCGTCCGGCCCGTGCAGGTCACCGCCGTCTGCGAGGTCGGCAAGGCCATCCACCCCACCCTCTGCAAGGGGCAGATCGAGGGCGGCACCCTCCAGGCCATCGGCTGGGCCACCATCGAGGAGGTCAAGATGCAGGATGGCCGCTACCTCAACGACCGCCTCGCCACCTACATCATCCCCACCATCCGGGACAGCCCGCGCATCGACGTCCACCTGCTGGAGCGGGGCTGGGACGGCGGACCTTTCGGCGCCAAGGGAGTCGGCGAGCTGCCCATGGACGGCGGCGCTCCGGCGGCCGCGCAGGCCATTGAGAACGCCACCGGGATCCCCGTCGCCGAGATCCCCGCCACGCCGGAAAAACTATTGAGGAACCGAGGAGAATGAAGACCGTCTTCTCCCTGAACGGCCAGTCCGTCGAAGCCGACGGCCATCCCATGGAGCGCCTCCTCGACGTGGTACGCGAACGGTTCGGCCTGACCGGCACCAAGGAAGGCTGCGGAGAAGGGGAGTGCGGCGCCTGCACGGTGCTGATGGATGGCGAGCCCGTCCTCTCCTGTCTCGTTCCCCTTTGCCAGTGCGCGGATCGAAAGATCGAGACGGTTGAAGGGATCGCCGGGGGACCTGCCCGCGAGGTCCTCGACCGGTTCGTGGCGACGGGTGGAGTTCAGTGCGGCGCCTGCACGCCGGGGATCGTGGTCACCGCCTGGGCGCTCCTCCAGCGCAATCCCCGGCCGGACCGCGAGGAGGTGCGCGAGGCCCTCGCCGGCAATCTCTGCCGCTGCACCGGCTACGAGGGCATCCTGCGTGCGTTCTCCCAGGAGCCGGAACGGTGACGTCCGCCCTGCGTCCCCGCTCGCTCGAAGAGGCGGTCCGGTCCCTGGCGGACGATCCCATCCTGGTCCCCACCGCCGGCTGCACCGACCTCATGGTGCGCGGCCCCGAAGCTCTCCACCGGATGGACCGCGTTCTGGATCTCCTGGAGGTCGCCGAGCTGCGGGGCATCCGCGAGATCGAAGGCGGGATCGAGATCGGCGCCACCACCACCTTCACCGAGATCGGCCGCTCGTCCGCGGTCCGCGCCGCCTTCCCGGCCCTGGCCGCCGCGGCCGGGCAGATCGGCGGCTGGCAGATCCAGAACCGCGCCACCCTGGGCGGCAACGTCGCCAACGCCAGCCCGGCCGGCGATTCCCTCCCAGTGCTGCTGGCTTTGGACGCCGTGGTGATCGCGGCAGGCGCGGGCGGCCCGCGGGAGATCCCCTACGCCGAGTTCCACACCGGCTACCGCAAGACCGCCCTTCAGCCGGGGGAGGTCGTCGCCCGTGTCCGCATCCCGGTTCCGCCGCAAGGCACGGTCCAGGCCTTCCGCAAGGTGGGCACCCGCGAGGCGCAGGCCATCAGCAAGGTGGTCGTCGCCCTGACCGGCCGGATCGCGGACGGCCGGATCGCCGACCTGCGCCTCGCCGCCGGCAGTGTGGCCCCGACGCCGGTCCGCCTCCGCGCCGCCGAAGATGCGGTACGGGGGATGCCGGCCGGACCTGAGGCCGCCGACCTCATGGGGAAAACGGCGGCAGGGGAGGTCGAGCCGATCGACGACGTCCGCTCGACCTCCGTCTATCGTCGTTTCGTCCTGGAGAGGGTGGTCCGGCGGATGGTGCTGGGAATGACCGGACAGGAGACCTGAATGCCCACGTCCTTGAGCGCGGAATCCGTCCGCGAAGCCTTCGAGCGTCTGCGGACCGCCAACCTCGCCTTCAACCAGCTCTGTCCCGGAGAGTCCGGAAGCCGTCAGCCGGTCCACACCGTCTATGGCGGAGCGCACCTCTTCAAGGCCGACATCGCGGCCCGGCTGGGAGCCCTGGCCCTGCGTGTTCTTGAAGAGTACGCCCCCGGTCCCCTGGATCTCGCCCGGGCCGCCGGTCTGTCCGAGGACCTCGCTCCAGCGATCCACACCCGCGTTTTGGAAAGGCTCCGCAACGAGCCGGTCGAGGATTTCCGGGCCGACTTCGAAGATGGCTACGGCAACCGTCCCGACGTCGAGGAGGACGGCCATGCCGAGGCCGCCGCCCGCGAGATGGCAAAGGGCGTGGCGGACGGAACCCTCCCGCCCTTCATCGGCATCCGCGTCAAGCCGTTCAACGAGGAGTTGCGGGACCGGTCGTTCCGGACGCTCGACCTTTTCCTGACCACGCTGGTCCGCGAGACGGGGGGACGTCTTCCGGACAACTTCGTCGTGACGCTGCCCAAGGTGACGATCCCTGAGCAGGCCGCCGCGCTGGCCGACCTCTTCGATCTCCTGGAGCCGGCGTTGGGCCTGCCGGCCGGGGCGTTGCGGCTGGAGATCATGATCGAGACGCCGCAGGCCATCCTCAACCTGCCGTCCCTGGCCGAGGCGGCGCGCGGCCGCTGCGTGGCCGCCCACTTCGGCACCTACGACTACACGGCGGGCTGCAACATCACGGCGGAGCACCAGTCCATGACCCACCCAGTCTGCGACTTCGCCAAACAGATGATGCAGGTTGCCTACGCGGGCACGGGTCTCTGGCTGTCGGACGGGGCCACGAACGTCCTCCCCGTCCCGCCGCACCGCGCGGCCAAGGACGGCCCGTCGTTGACTTCGGCCCAGGTGGAGGAGAACCGCGACACCGTCCACCGCGCCTGGAGGCTGCACGCTGAGCACGTCCGGCACTCCCTGGTCGGCGGCTTCTACCAGGGTTGGGACCTCCATCCCGCGCAACTCGTCACGCGCTACGCGGCTCTCTACGCCTTCTTCCTGGAAGGGCTCGACGCGGCCTCCGACCGCCTGCGCAACTTTGTCCAGAAAGCCGCCCAGGCCACTCTCGTCGGCGAGGTCTTCGACGACGCCGCCACGGGCCAGGGCCTCCTCAACTACTTCCTGCGTGCTATCAACTGCGGTGCGATCACGGAAGAGAAGGCTCTGGAGAGGTCGGGACTGACGCTGGAGGAGCTGCGGGGGAGGTCGTTCGTAAAGATTTTGAAGAACCGGCGGGGATGAGCCGTCAGGACGATTCCTGAGGCAAAGGGCTCTGGCGATAATGCCGGACAGCGACGACCCAAATCGTCTGACGAGCGTCGTTTATCTCATAGACCACAATGTAGCTCCCGACCACGAGGCGCCGCAGACGCGCATCGACCTCGTTGGAGAGGCGCCGGCCCAGGAAAGGGTGTTCGGACAAGGCCTTGACACGATGAAAGAGGTCTTGAACTACGCGTCTTGCGGCTGCCGGGTTTTCCTCGGCAATGAAGTCGAGAAACTCCGTGGCCCGCTCCAGGGCGGAATCGGACCAGAGGACGCGGTAGGCCACTTACTTGTAACGATTCAGGAGACGAGCACGGGCCTCGTCATGGGGGACGACTCTGCCTGCCTCGACATCGGCCAGCCCACGGTGAACGTCCCTGAGAAGCTCTACCTCTTCGAGGAGAGACTGATAGGTGGCCACGTCGACGAGAACCGCCGCGCCTCTCCCTTCTTGGGTCAACACGACAGGGCGGCGCGTATCCTGTACCTGTCTGAGCAGGCTCTCTGCCCTGGACTGGAGATCCGCGGCCGGATGAACGTCTTCGGTCAGGTCAAACGAGAATCTCGCCATAATCTTTATCCTAACCTATCTCTACTGAACCTGCCCCCGCCGCATCGTCCCCTCGATCAGTCCATACGGCTCCGTCGTCGCCACGAAGATCTCGTTGCGGTTCTCCAGCCCGAAGGGCGTGAGGTCCACGGGGAGGTGGTGCAGGTTGGGCATGGCGATGTGGATCTCTTCGACGTCCGGCACCTCCAGCACGGCCTCTCCCATGGCGTAGAGGGTGTGCTGGACCGACCGGCTGTCGTGCTTCGCGAAGGCTTCCAGGAGCAGGCGCCGGACCTCGTGCCAGAGCCGACCGAAGTTGCTGGCGGAGGACGAATAACGCCAGGTCGCCTGGACGGCCGTGGCGAGCAGGCGGTCCGAGGTCTCGCGCAAGGTCGTGTAGCGGTCTCGTGGGTATCCCTCGAAGGCGGACCTCGATGTTTTCATGACCACGAGATCCTCGATGCCCGCCTGCACCTTGACACCGCTGCGGTCGCGGATGACGGTGGCCCTGCGCCGTTCGCTGCCGGCCTTCCGGAAGGACCGGTCCTCTTCCTCCCCAATCGCCTCCCATAGATGCTCCGTCAGCTCGACCTGGATGCTTGAGGTCCGCGGGCTCGCCTTCAAATAGTGATCGGTCAGCGCGAGGCCGAAGTCCTCGATGTCCTCGAAGGGGTGCTCGGCGGCCAGCGCGTAGACGGTGTTCTTCATCGTGTCCGTGGGGAAGACGCCCTGGTTGTCGCCCTCCGTATAGGCCGCCGTGAAATCCCCTTCGAAACGGACGGCCACCGTGACGTCCTTGAGCGCGTTGCGCTCCGCTCCACGGCGCACCGTCACCAGGCGGATCGCCTGCTTGCCATACGCGTTTTCGGTCAGCGTGACGGGCATCTCAGCTCCCCCGATAGGTCGAATATCCGAACGGACTCAGTAGGAGCGGCACGTGATGGTGCAGGTTCGCGTCCCGCACGTGGAACATGATCGAGGCTTCGGGATAGAAAGTCTCGATCCCCTGCGTCCGGAAATAAACTTCGATTCCAAAGGTGAGGCGGTAGGTCCCCGGGGTCAGCGCGGAACCCACGGGCAGGAGCTGCCCGACGCGGCCGTCCGCATCGGTCAAGGCGCGGCCGATCTCCCGCCAGCCGCCTTCCTCTCGGGCTTCCAGAAGAACGGGAACGCCGCTCGCCGGCCGGCCGCGCGAGGTGTCGAGGACGTGCGTGGTGATTCCGCTCATGATGACAAGAGCTTCTCCAATCTCAGGTTCGTAATCTTCCGCTGCTCTTCAGCGGCGATGCGCAGCTCGGTTTTGGGCTCGTTGCCGAGCCTCTCCCGCAGCAGCTCCAGCATTTCCTCCGCGCTCTTGCCGGTAGCGCAGACGATGAAAATGTGATCGAAGCGGGTTTCGTAAATCCGATTCGCCTCAATCAGTGCAGCCAATGTCTCGGCGTCCGCGCCGCTCGCGCCAGCCTGCTCCTGCTCGGACCAGCGGCTGCCTTTCTCGCCGATTCGAGGGTGGTCGGCGAAAGCCTCCAGCCAGTCCTCCCGGCCCAGGCTCCACCAGATGTGGTCCGATGTCTCCTGCATCCCCGATAGATCATGGACGGGGCGGCTCTCCGCCATCCGGCGCGCCCAGGTCCGCGAGCCGCAGCAGGCGAGGATCTCCGCCTCGGCCGCTTCGTGTGACATCGCGTTCAGCCGATCGATCGCTGTGACTGTACCGAAGAGGCGCAGCCGCGCCACGCCACCATCCGGATAGATGTTCAGCCGCGCGTGCGTAACCGGTCCAATCTCGGCGATCTCGTCAAACAGGTGCCGGGTGTGAGGGCGCAGCGGTGTCCGTGGCAGGATCTCCCGCCATTCGTCCGATGAATCGCTGCCCTCTATGGAGCACCAGCCCGGAGCGTTTCCCTTGAACCAACTCGTATCCACCTCGATCCGGTGCACGGTGCCGCGCGCTCCGAGCTTCACGACGGCCCAGTCGTGGCCGGGACCCCGGCGGCGCTTGGTCTCCCAGCCGTCGTGCATGCCGAGCGAGGGACCGGGGAGTATCAGGTTGTGCCGGTTGCCGAAGAACATGTCGCTGCAGGAGAGGACGGCTCCGCCGTTTTCGACCCCGGCGAGGTCGATCTCCCCGGCGTGCAGGGTGAGCCGCCGCCAGTC
>CAXTNS010000355.1:0-7163 GCA_964245465.1 uncultured Thermoanaerobaculia bacterium | reverse complement strand
GCCGCCCGGGGATCTGGACCATCTCGGGCCGGAGATGGACCCGGACGGCTAGAGGGCGGTTCCGGTCCCGGCGGGGCGCCATAGTCTCGCCGGCATTGAGGTTTTTCTGGTGTCACGGAAAGCCCATCTCAGGAGACTTACCTGTAGAGGGATTCCTCATCCTGAGAAACGGAACGGCTTGAGCGACATCCATATTACCCGGGAGCTCCTTCACGCGTTGGAGCGCGGCGAGCTGGCCGAGCGGACGCTGGCGGAGATCGAGCTCCAGCATCTGGAGAGCCTCTGTCCCTTCTGCCGTCAGGAGATCCGAGCTTGGCAGGAGGAGCGGCGAGCCGCGACCGCAGGTCAGGCGCATACTTTCCCGGCATTACCAGCCGTGCTGGCCCGGCATGCTCCCGACTACGAAGAACGACGGGTCGCGGCTGAGCAGGATCTGCAGTCGCTTCTGGCCATGTCCCCGGCGGAGCGCCCTCGGCGGATCGAGCGAGCCCGGAGCCGATTCAGGGGAACAATGCTGGCCGAGCGGCTCATCCGGGAGAGCCGGCGGCGGACTCCCGACGATTCACGGGAGGGGTACCACCTTGCCGATCTCGCTCGCCTCATCCTCCTCCGCTCGCCCGGTCATCCGGACACGATTCATCTCCTAGCCCTGGCTTCGGCTCAGATGGCAAACGCCTGCCGGGCCAAGGGCGACCTGCGGGGGGCGGACCAGCATTTCGCCTACGTGCGCCACCTTGTCAGGCATGAGGGCGTAACAGATCTCCAGGTGCTCGGGTAGATCGACCATCTGGAAGGCTCGTTGCGGAAGGACCAGCGCCGGTTCCCGCAGGCCGAGGGTCTCCTTTCCCGGGCCGCGATGCTTTTACGGATCAGCGGCGACGCTGTAGAGGTTGCTCGGGTCCTCCTCAAGCTGGGTGAGTTGTACTTCCACCAGGGCTTGTTGGACCGGGCGATCGAGAAGGTCCGGACTGCTCTGGCCAAGCTGCCTCCGGAGACGGAGCTGCGTCTGTACCTGAACGGCCGGCACAACCTGGCGCTCTATCTCGCCGAGTCTGGGCAGTATGAGGCGGCGGCGATCCTGGTGGCCGAGGATGAGGACCTCTACCGCCGGTTTCCGGATCCGTGGACGCAGCTCCGGCTTTCGTGGCTGCGAGGGAAGGTCGCCGCCGGATTAGGCGACGCGGAAGCGGCTGAGCACTTCTTTATAGAGACCCGGCAGGGGTTCCTGAACCAGGGGATCGGGTATGACGTGGCCATGGTGTCGCTCGACCTCGCCGTCCTCTATGTAAAGGAAGGGCGGACAGCGGAGGTCCTGCGGATCGCGGAGGAGATGGTGGCGCTGTTCGAGGCGCAGGCCGTCCACCGTGAGGCTCTAGCCGCGTTTCGGCTTTTCCTGGAGGCTGCGCGGCGCGAGGAGGTCACGGCGGAGCTGGTCCTGGAGATCGGCGCCCGGCTGGAGGCGGTATGGCGCCAAGGGCCAGGAAGAGAGGACAATCCATCCCGTGGATGACGACGCAGTCTCTGAAGGAAAACGGACTCCAGTCCCGGTTCGTCGATCCGCCGACGGAAACAGTGTACGATCCGTCAGCTAACCGAGACCTATCAAGGAGCACCGCTCATGCCGAAGGTCGCTTTGGCCGATACGCGTGATGATTGGACGCAGTTGCTTCAGACCGCCGCTCCATACAGTGAGGTCAAGGACCTGAAGGTCTACCTTGCCGAGCTCCAGGCCGCGCTGACTCGGCTCGGGGAACTTGAGAGCTTGCGGGAACACCTTCAGGCGCAACGGCAGCAGGCGACCCAGGAGCTCTATGAGGTCCAGGAGACCGGCAAGGTGGCTGCCATCCAGATTCGCTCGACCCTCCGAGGGGTTATGGGACACGACAATCCGATGCTGACTCAGTTCAACATGCGTCCGCGCCGCAACAGACGCCGCAAGAAGACGCCGTCGCCAGTCTCCAAGAGCCCAGCCCCCTCAGAGTAGAGCTTCGGTTCAAGCGAGGTTCCACTCGTGGGCAGGCGGCTGAAGGTATATTCCGGTCGGTAGTCTCGGTTCCCAGAGCGTGGATGGACAATTTCCAGAGGGCAGTCACTGCCCTCTGAGGGCGAGCCGCGAAATTTCAGAGGGCAGTCATTGCCCTCCAGGGGCGCGGGAGCGGTGCCGTGGTTGAAGCCTCGCGCTTTCGGGGGGAGTCGCTGCCCTTCAAGGGCGAGGAGCTACCAAACGGAGGTCGATGACTGCCCTCCAAGGGCAGGTAACAAACTTCTGGAGGGCAATGGCTGCCCTCCAGGGGCGAGCCGCTACCGTCCAGAGGGCAACGACTGCCCTCCGAAGGCGAGCAACAGAATTCTGGAGGGCAGTGACTGCCCTCCGTCAGGCAGGCCGGAAGAGGTCGATCGGCACGCCGGTGCCGGCGCCGAAGTAGGGGCGGGAGTTGGCTCCTGGAAGCGCGAAGCCGTTGATGGCGATGCGCCGGGGGGCGGTGCCCTGATTCTCGGCGCTGCGGTGGACCACGTAAGGGCCGAAGAAGGCCGCGCTTCCCGCTTTGAGGAGCGCCGGGACGCCGGGGCGGCCCTGGTATTCGCGCCGTACCGAGGCGGGGTCGAGGTGGCCGCGCCGGCCGGTGCCCGGGTAGAAGATCAGCGGGCCGTTCTCGGGCGTGGTGTCGTCGATCGCCACTACGGTCTGGACGTAGCTGCCGCGGCCGTTCACGTCGCGCCACTCCGGGGTGCCGTAGCGGCGGTGCTCGCTGTCCTGGTGGGGCTCGAACTCCAGGCCGTCGTTGGGGTACTTGGCGTGGAGCTGGTTGAGCAGTTGGACCGCCGTGGAGGTGCCCAGGATCTGCCCCACGACCGAGGTGAGCCGCACGTCGCGCGCGCAGTCGAGGAACGCCGGCTCGCAGCCGCCCGCCCAGACGACCCGCAGCAGTCGGCACGACCCGTTGGAGCCGCCGAAGACGAACTGGCTGCCTACATGCTCGATCTTGCGCTCGCCCGGCTCGTCCGTCGGGGGAAGGCCCCCGGCAATCTCCCGTCCGACCGCCCGCAGCCGCTCCGCGGCCTTGGCCATCTCCGCGACCTCCTCACGGGAGAAGAGGCCCTCGAGGATGAGGTAGCCGTCGTCGTAGAAACGACGGACAGCGGCAGGGGACAGCTCGTAAATCATGACGTTGGGGGGGATTATACCCCAAAGCGGGGGTAATTATGCTGTGACGGCAAACTCTTCGACGGCGGCACGGAACGAGGGTGGGTCAATGGCGGGGTAGCGGTAGAGCTCCGGCTCGATGGCGGAGAAGAGGCGCAGCAGCTCGCCCCGTTCGATGAGCCCGAGACGCAGCATCTCTCCAGCGTCGAGGAGATCCTTCACATGGCCGCGCTCCAACTTGGAAAGGGCCTGGGAGTAGAAATCATAGTGGAAGAAGGAGATGCGCCGGATCTGATCGATGAAGACGGAACGCTCGCGCCAGCCGGGCAGCTCCGGGATGAACTGGTCCGGCGAGGCGAGCTCGACGTTGATGGAGAGCTTCTCTTTGAGGACTGGAATCGCCCGCAGGAGCTCGTCTGAGTCCGGCACCAGCTTGAGGTCGATATCGACGGTCGTGCTTCGCCAGCCGAGCAGGACGGCGCTCACTCCACCCGTGAAGTAGGCGCGGCTTGGGGTCTCGGAGGATCTGGCCAGGGCCTCCATGAGCTGCCGGATGCGATCGGCATCCGTCAGCGTACGCATTGAGCTGCTCTGGCGAAGCTGACCAGCCGCCGCAGGAGCGCGTTGTAGCGGCTGTGGGCGGCGTTGCCGTAGGCCTCAGCGAGGAGCTGATAGAGACGGTGCTCAGGGAGAGGGTCGGAAGGCTCGACAGTGGGGACTTCGATGGCCAGCCGGCGCAGTCTCGGGCCGCCGGCGAGCACCAGGAGGGCTGGAATCGACTCTACCCCGTCCCGCAGGTCGGCGAGCCCCTGACGCACGAGATCGCCTCCTGGAAGGGCCTCGTAGTCGAAAGGTTCAGCCATCGCGGAAATCGTACCACTGCCGGAAAGGGGGCCTGGAAATTGAACGGGTGCCACCCCGTCTTACCGGACGGTCCCATTGACAGGGCAAGCATCCAACTCAGAACTGCTTCTCGATGCCAGCTTGTTTCAAGACGGCGTTTGCCGTGTGGCGAGACTTGATCTCGCCGTCGACCACAAACCGGCGTTGTGTGATCGGGCTGAACCACACCTCGTGATCACCCTTCCCGTGCCGCTCGAAGTGGCATTCGTGGGAAATCAGGAGCTTCTTGAGTTGGGGATGAACGATGAGCCCATTCAGGAGGCCAAGCGGACCCTCTCCTGCCGATGGCTTGTCAGCTCAAAGGAAATGGCCTCGGGCTGAGGGCCGGAGACGAGGTGATTCGCTTCCAGAAGCTCGGGGATCATCGTACGGAGCTTCTCGGTAAGGGCTTCAATGGTTGAAGCCTCTGTGGCGAGACCGGGCACGTCCTCGCTGGTCGCTACCCAGACATCCGCTTCCAGGTCCCAATCCGCATGGACGTGGTAGACCGTAGCCGCCATAGGGGTTGAGGATAGCATGGCTGCAGGGTTGTCGCTCGCGGAACGGCGACGATCGCCATGGCCCGATCCGACCGCCCCCCGTCCCGGATCGGACCTGTCCAGGGCCGCGGCTCCTCTCTAAGATGAAGATGGAACACGGGAGACCTTCCTTCCGGTTCCATGACCCGAGGAGACCGATCTCATGTCTCAGATCCCGATCCCTATCGAGCGCTCCGCGCTGCTCGTCGTCGACATCCAGGACTCGTTCAAGGCCACTTCCCGCTGGGAGCGGCGCAACAACCCGCGGTTCGAGGAGAACGTGGACCGCCTGATCCAGGCGTGGCGCGGCGCCGGCCTGCCGGTGATCTTCGTGCTCCACACGGACCCCGATCCCGGGTTCGAGACCACGAGCCCGTTCTTCAAGCTGATGGACTTCCTGAAGCTCGAGCCGGGCGAGCCGGTGATCGTCAAGAACACCCGGAACGCCTTCACCAGCACCAACCTCCAGGAGATGCTCCGGGAGAAGGGCGTCGAACGGCTGGTGGTGACGGGCATCTCGACGGAGCAGTGCTGCGAGACCACCACCCGCGTGGCCGCCGACCTGGGCTTCGACGTGGACTTCGTGACCGAGGCCACCCGCACCTTCCCGATCACGGACGAGGCCACGGGCGATGTGCTTTCGACGGACGAGATCGTCCGGCGGACCGAGATGGTGCTGCGGGGCCGCTTCGCCCGGATCGCCACGGTGGAGGGTCTGGTGAAGGAGCTCGCGGAGGCGGCGGTGCCGATCTGATGCAACGGGTGATCTTCGCGCTGCTGCCCGAGGTGGAGGTCCTGGACCTGGCCGGGCCGGTCCAGGCCTTCCACGAGGCCAACGCGTGCGGGGCGGATTATGACGTGGGTTATGAGGTTCACACCTGCGCCCTGGAGCCCCGGGTCCGCACGGGCCAGGGGCTGTGGCTCTCGGACCTGGAGCCACTGCCGGAGGTGGGGCCGGAGGATCTGGTCGTCGTCCCCGGGGCCCGCATGGACGTGCTCCAGAAGATCGCCCCCGCCTTTCTGCGCTGGCTGCGGCGGGCTCATGAGGCGGGCGCGCACGTGGCCTCGGTCTGCACGGGGGCGTTCGCGCTGGGGGAGGCGGGCCTTTTGGACGGCCGGCAGTGCACGACGCATTGGACGCGGCTGGAGGACCTGGAGCGCCGCTTTCCCCGTGCCAAGGTGCTCACCAACCGCCTGTTCGTGGAGGACGGGCGGATCACCACCAGCGCCGGCATTGCCTCGGGGATCGACATGGCCCTTGCCTTGGTGGAGCGCCGGCACGGCCCGCTGGTGGCCGCCGCCGCCGCCCGCGAGATGGTGGTCTACGTGCGGCGCGACGGCTCGCACCGGCAGCAGAGCGTGTACCTGGAGTACCGGACCCACCTCCACGCCGGCATCCACCGGGTGCAGGACTGGCTGATCGCCCATCCAGACGAGCGGGCCACGCTGGCCGGCCTGGCGCGGATCGCGGCCCTCTCCCCCCGCCACCTGACCCGCGTCTTCCGCCAGGCGACCGGGGTGTCGATCCAGGAGTACCGCACGCGGCTGCGCCTGGAGCGGGCCCGCGACCTGCTGCGCGATCCGGGCCTGACGGTCGAGGCTGTGGCCGCCCGGTGCGGCTTCGAGAGCGCCCGCCAGCTCCGCCGGGTCTGGAAGGAGGCGTTCGGGACGCCGCCTTCGGCCGGACGGGCGCAATGAGGAATAACCCCTATCCCCCTCTTCCCCTGTCTGTGAAATAATGGTGGGACTGTTTTGATGCTCTGATTTGAAGGAGGGGATACCGTGAACGACCATCCCACCCTGAGCGAGCTGCGGGACTTCTGGAACGGCGGTCTGGTCGCCGAGCGGGTCCGCGCGGTCGTGCGCCATCTGCTGGAGGGGTGCCAGCGCTGTGGGGCTCTGCTGTCTCCTGATCTCAAGGCCCTGTTTGGCTTCCCAATGGGCGAGGAGGAGCTGCGCGAGGCCGAGGATGCCTATGACGCCGTGCTGGACCGGGCTTTCGCGGTCGTGGCCGAGAAGGCGTTGCGTCCCGGCGGGCGGATGGAGTGGATCCGCGAGACGCTCGCTTCGCCGCCGCGGCTGTACCGACCTTCCATGTCCCGGGCTGGCGGCCCGCCCGGCTTCGAGGCGCTGCTCGACCGCTGCCGGAGGCTGCGCTATGACGATCCGGCCCGCATGGTCGACCTCGCCCGTTTCGCGGCGTTCCTGGCCGACCGGCTCGATCCCCGGCAGTATGGGGTGAAGCGGGTGGCCGACCTGCGCTGCCAGGCCTGGATCGAGCTGGCCAACGCCTACCGCGTGGCCGACCGGCTGCGCGAGGCGGAGACCGCTCTCGACACCGCCGCCGAGGCTTATTTCGCGGGCTCGGGCGGGGAGGTGAACGGAGTCCGGCTGCTGGACGTCCAGGCTTCGGTCGACGCCGACCGGCGCCGCTTCCCCGAGGCCCTGAAGTCGCTCGACGTGGTCCACGCCGTCCATCTGCGGTTGGGCGATCCCCACATGGCCGGCCGCGCCCTGCTCGCCAAGGGGCTCTACGCGGACTACGCCGGCGATCCGGAGGAAGCCGTGAATCTGCTCCAGAAGGGGCTGGGCCTGGT
>CAXTNS010000354.1:0-7167 GCA_964245465.1 uncultured Thermoanaerobaculia bacterium | reverse complement strand
GCCGCTCTCCTTCACCTCCGAGCGGTCGATGCGCAAGGCGTCCAGCGAAGGTCTTTCCGAAGCCATTCCTTCTCCTTCCCTGCTCCGAGCTTGCTGATACGGATGGGGACTGACTGAAGTTGCCGGAGGGATTCTACCCGATGGCGCAATCCGAGCAGAAGAATCGTCACGCCTCGTAGATGGCGCAGGAGGTCTCCGTCTCCCACACTTCCACCCGCGCCACCCGCACCCGCTCCTGCCCTTCGAGGCGCCTTCCGACCTCCTCGAAGACGTACTGGCTCAACAGCTCGGCCGTGGTGTTGCGCTCGTCGAACGGCGGGATCTCGTTGATCACCTGGTGGTCGAACGGCCCCAGGATCTCCCGCATCATGGCCTTCAGGTCCGCGAAGTCGAGGACCATCCCCAGCCCGTCCAGCCGCTCCGCCCTCAGGTGCACCCGCACCCGGTAGTTGTGCCCATGGAGGTTCTGGCATCCGCGGGTGTGGCCCCGGATGGCGTGGGCGGCTGAGAAGCTGAAGTCCTTGAAGATCGTGTGCATGGCCACCCCCATCGTGCCGCCGGGAGTAGTTGGGAGTCAAGCGGAGGAGTCAAGGGGTCCGGGTCCGGTCCGGTCCGGAACAGAGGACGCCGCTGGCCCCGGACGAGGACGGTTGGAAACCTTTTTCGGATTCAAAGTTTCGGATCCCAACGGTTTTCCGTTTTCCGGCCCGCTCTGGACGAAATGCCGGTATCCAGGGATGAAACGCTGGATTTCTGGGACGGCAATGCCACGGCCTTTCCGGCACCGGACCCCGGTCGCGTTTTTTACGATCCATCCCATTGAATCGAGCATTTTGAGAAAACTCCTCTTTCCTCCGTGGAATCAATGAGTTACCGAGCCGGCACAGCCGTTGCTTTTGTGATCGGCGCGGGTGATTCAAACGAAGGAGGGCAACAGGAGGTTTTGATCTCATGCATTGGTCTTTGATCTCAAAGCGCGCAGTATCCCTCGCCGTCCTGCTTCTCGTCCTCGCCATGCCGGCGCTGGCGCAGGTGCAGAGCGGCAACCTGTACGGCACCGTCGCGGGGCCGGACGGCACGTTCATGCCCGGGGTCACCGTCAACCTGACGGGCGTCGGCGCTCCGCAGACCACGGTCACGGACGAGCAGGGAAAGTTCCGGTTCCTGGGGCTGTCGCCTGGGACCTACACCGTCGAGAGCTCGCTCCAGGGCTTCGATCCCGACCGGCACGAGGCTGAAATCAACGTCGGCCGCAATACCGAGGTCACGCTGACCCCTCGTATCCGTGGCGAGGAGATCGTGATCATCGACGACAGGCCATTGCTCGACACGCGCCGCGTCGGCCAGAACCAGACGGTCACGCTCACGGAGCTCCAGAGCATCCCCACGCCCCGCGACCCCTGGGCCGTCCTCAGCTCCACTCCCGGCGTGCTCATCGACCGCATCAACGTCGGCGGCAGCGAAAGCGGCCAGCAGGCGGCGTACGTGGGCCCGGGCTCCGCGGGTGATCAGGCCGTCTGGTCGCTCGACGGCATGGTGATCACCGACATGTCGGCCATCGGCTCCTCGCCCGGCTACTACGACTTCGAGTCGTTCGAGGAGATGCAGGTGACGACCGGCGGCAGCGACGCCTCGACCGCCACCGGCGGCGTGGTGCTCAACATGGTCACCAAGCGGGGTAGCAACGAGTGGCGCGGCTCCGGCCGCTACCTGATCTCGGACGACAGCATGCAGTCCGGTCTCGATTTCGACCGCGACGACCTCGCCCAGGCGGGCCCCTGGAACAATAACCGCGCCCAGACCGCCTTCAAGCAGGGCAACCGGATCGTCGAGAACACGGAGCTCGGCGCCGAGCTCGGCGGACCCATCGTCAAGGACCGCCTGTGGGCCTGGGGCTCGTACGCCAAGCCCGAGATCAACCTGCTGACGATCGACAACGTGAGCGACAAGACGACCCTCGAGAGCTGGAACGCCAAGCTGAACGCCCAGATCACGCCGGCCAACTCGGCGTCCGCCTTCGCCTGGCAGAGCGACAAGGTCAAGATCGGCAGAAACGCCAGCCCCCAGCGGCCCCAGGAGACGACCTGGAATCAATCGAAATTCGGTCCCGATCCGACCGCTTATAAAGTGGAAGACACCCAGCTCATCGGCAACAGCTTTTATCTGACCGGCATGTACTCGGTGGTCAACGGCGGCTTCCAGCTCGTCCCCCAGGGCGGCGAAGCGCTCCCCTACCGCGACCGTGGCCTGACCTGGCACAACAGCTTCATCCTGAACCAGGTCGAGCGGCCCCAGGAGCAGCTCAAGGTCGACGCCTCGAACTTCTTCAACACGGGCGCCCTCTCCCATGAGCTGAAGTACGGGGCCGGCTACCGCACGGCCGAGCAATCCTCTCTGTTCCACCTGCCCGGCGGCGGCCTCGAGGTGGTGCTTTCGAACGGCAACCACCTGCTGGGCCTCACCCGCGACGCGGTGCCCGAGGTGAAAACCGACTACACGGACGTCTACGTGCAGGACACCGTGGTCAAGGGGAACCTCACCGCCAGCGCCGGCCTGCGCTACGACCGCCAGGGCGGCGAGAACCTGGCCGCCACCTCGCCGGCCAACGCGGTCTTCCCGGAGTTGCTGCCCGCCGGGCATTACGCGGGCGGCGACGCCGGTTTCAAGTGGACTTCGATCACGCCCCGCCTGGGTCTCACCTACGCGCTGGGCGCCGAGCGCAAGACCCTGCTGCGGGCGAGCTACTCGCGCTTCGCCGACCAGCTCGGCACCGGCACGGCGAGCTTCCTCAATCCTCTGGCCGGCGTGGGCTACCACTACTTCTATACCACCAACAACGGCGGCCCCACCCTGGAGCCCGGCGAGCTCGGCGCCGACCTCGGGTACAGCGGCAACGTCAACCCGAACACCTTCCAACCCCTGCAGTCGAACGCCGTGGATCCGGACCTCGACGCCCCCATCACCGACGAGCTCCTGCTCGGCATCGAGCACTCCCTGCTGCCGGACTTCGCCGTGGGCCTGAACCTCAACTACCGGCAGTCCACCGGCATCCTGGAAGCCGAGCGCCTGGTCTTCGACGGTGACGATCCGTTCTCCGGCGAGAACCTCGGCTCCGTCGGCCGCGTCCACCGGCGCGACGACTACGTCGAGCGCACCTCGGATCCTTTCGTGGCCCCCGACGGCCGCACCTACACCGTTCACTACTGGGAGCTGCGCGACGGCATCTCCACCCGCAACGGTTTCCGGCTCGAAAACGGCGACCGCGAGCAGGAGTTCCTGGGCGCCTCCCTCACCTTCAACAAGCGCCTCGCCAACCGCTGGATGATGCGCGGCAACGTCTCCTGGCAGGACTGGACGTGGCACATCCCGGACAGCGAGAACGAGGACCCGACCGACACCGTGGCGGGCGGCGTGGTGGACGGCACCGACGTGCTCCAGGGCTCCGGCCTCGTCTCCGGCGCCAAGGGCAACGTCTTCATCAACAGCGCGTGGTCCTACAGCCTGAACGGCATGTATCAGATCGCCCCCGACCATTCCTGGGGCTTCAACGTCGCCGCCAACCTGACCGGCCGCCAGGGCTACCCCTTGCGTTACGTGCAGCGCGTCGGCCGCGCCGGTATCAGCGACAACGGCGGCAGCGGCCTCGACGTCCCCATCGACTCCTCGGCGGACGCCTTCCGCTACCCCGACGTCCACGTGGTCGACCTGCGGGCCGAGAAGGCGTTCACCTTCAGCGATTTCGGCTTGACGCTGGGAGTCGACCTGTTCAACGCCTTCAATGAGTCCTACGTGCTGCAACGCCAGGGCGTGCTCGGGCGCAACACCTCCGACAACGTGGTGGAGGTCCTGAGCCCGCGCGTCCTCCGGCTGGGAGCCCGTTTGAGCTTCCGTTAGTCAGTGCCTCTCCGATGCCAACCCGCCGGGGGCGACCCCGGCGGCCTTTTTTAATTGACTGAAGGTCCCGAGGGCTGGGAGGTCCTGAGATGTTGAACCTGAGAAGCGTGACTCTCGAAGACGATTTCCGCGAGCGGCGCCTGGCCGAGCTGCTGGCCGCCGCGGCCTCGCTGCAACGCCAGCTCGCCGCCCTGCTCGGCCCGCCGCAGCCCGAAGGCCCCACCTTCCGGCGGCTCGCCGTGCGCAACAACGGCAACGTGCTCTTCCTGGCGCCGGAAGCGATCGAATGGACCGAGGCGGCCGGCAACTACGTCCGCCTGAACGCCCTGGACCAGTCGCACCTGCTGCGCGAGACGATGTCCGGAGTGGAGGCCAAGCTCCCCCGCGAACGTTTCCTGCGCATCCACCGCTCCGCCATCGTCAACCTCGAAACCGTGCGCGAACTGGAGCCCGGCCCCCACGGCGATTTCGTGGTGGTCTTGAAGAGCGGCAAGCGGCTGCCGCTGTCACGAGGGTGCCGCGACCGGCTGGAAGAGGCGCTCGGGACGGGGTAGACCGCATCCTCCAACCCTTCTCTTCCATCTCACCGGGAGAGAAGGGTCAAGGCCACGATTCCAGGGACGGTGTCTCTATGCTGAATCGGCAGCCCAATCGACCAAGGAAATGCCGAGCCCCTCGAAATGACGAGTATTGTTCGTCACCAGCACCGCCTGTTCCTTCAAGGCCGAAATGGTGATCAGAAGGTCTCGATCCTCGATCGATCGACCGGCGCGATGAAGCTCTGCCCAGAGCTTCGCTGCGGCACGCCAATCATCCCGAGTCAGACTCACCGGAAGCCAGTCGCGAGAGAGCTCCTCATATCGCGCCAACTGTCTCTTGGCGTCCTTGAGCACCAGGTAACGCCGGATCTCGTAATCAACCACATCAGAGGAGAGGAAGACGTTGTCGGTGTTCAGGGCCTCGGTGAACCTCGCGAAGGCCGGCGCCCTTTCCCTCAGGACATACGTGATGACGTTCGTGTCGATCAGGAACCTCATGGCTCGTCTGACAGGTGGGCGAAGCGAAGGGGATTTTGAGCCTGGAAGGCGTCGAAGTCATCGAGCAGGCGTTCTTCGTCTGCCGTCAAAGGCTCGGCCTGCCAGGCTTGAAGCAAGCCAAGCATGCGGCGGTTTGCCTGGGAGGCCGAGATGGGTGTAGCGGCTCCGGATTCGGAGGGTTCCGGCAGGAACGTGACGATGACGCGTGCCCCGTCAACCCCCGGCGACGCCTCTTGCAGCTCGATGTGGCCGTCTCTGAAGACTCCTTCGACAGTGGTCAACATCGCATCTCTCCTTCGCTTCTCTTCCTCTCGTAAACGGCCGAACCAACCCACACAGTATATACGGGTCTCTCCCGCCGAGAAATCACTTTTGCCTTACTCCCGCAGCACCCGGTGGACGAAGGAGACCGCGATCGATCCTTCGCCTACCGCCGAGGCCACGCGTTTGACGTTGCCGGCCCGCACGTCGCCCACCGCGAAGACGCCGGGCAGGCTCGTTTCGAGCAGGTGGGGCGGCCGGGCGAGCGGCCACTCCGCGGCGGCGAGGTCTTCAGGAGACAGGTCCGGTCCCGTCTTGATGAATCCTTTCTCATCCAGCGCGAGACAGTCGAGGAGCCAGTGCGTGCTGGGCGCGGCGCCCGTCATGACGAAAATGTGGCGGATGCCGTGCTCCTCGACGTTTCCCGCCTGGTGGTCCCGCCAGCGCACGCGTTCGAGATGGCCGTTGCCTTCCAGGGCCACGATCTCCGTGTGCGTCCGCAAGGTGATCTTGGGATTGTCCTCGATGCGCCGGATCAGGTACCTCGACATGCTCTCCGCCAGCCCGTCCGACCGGATGAGCACGTGCACGCGTCGGGCCGCCTGCGCCAGGAAGACCGCGGCCTGGCCGGCCGAGTTGCCGCCGCCCACCACGATCACCTCTTCCCCGCCGCACAACTGCGATTCGATGAAGGTCGCGCCGTAGTACACGCCGGCGCCTTCGAATTGTGAGAGGTTCGGCAGGGCCAGCCTCCGGTACTCGGCCCCCGTGGCGATGATGACCGTGCGCGCCGGCACGCGCAGCCCGTCCTCGATCTCGATGGCGTAGGGTTTCCGGTTGCACGCGAGCTTCCGGGCGCCTTTCGCGATCATCAACTGGGCGCCGAACTTCTGGGCCTGGTTGAACGCGCGCGCCGTCAGCTCCTGGCCCGAGATGCCCGTGGGAAAACCGAGATAGTTTTCGATCTTCGAGCTCGAGCCCGCCTGGCCTCCCGGCGAGCCCGACTCCAGCACCAGGACGTCGAGCCCTTCCGAAGCGCCGTACACCGCCGCCGCGAGCCCCGAAGGTCCGGCGCCCACGATAACCAGGTCACGGATGTGGCTCGTATCGATCGCTTCGTTGAAGCCGAGACACTCGGCGATCTGCTCGTTGGTGGGATTCCGCAGCACCACCTCGCCGCGGCAGATCAGGACGGGCACGTCCTCCTCCGTCACGTGAAACTGGTCCAGCAGCTCCTGGACTCCAGGGTCATGGTCGAGGTCGATGTAGGCGTAGGGATGGCCGTTGCGCGTCAGGAACTCCTTGACGCGGAGCGTTCCCGAGCAGTGAATCGATCCCAGAAGCACGATGTCTCCGAGACCCTGCGCGATCAATTCCACCCGGCGCAGGATGAAGGCCCGCAGGAGGATCTCGCCGAGCTCACTGTCGGTCTGCACCAGCGCCAGCATCTGCTCGTGGTCCAGCTCGATCACCTCGCCCGGCTCGGTCACCCGCGCCCGGAAGAGCGCCCGGCGGCCCGAGATCATGTTGACCTCGCCGGTGAACTGGCCGGGGCCGTGGACGGCAACAGGCGTCTCCACATCTCCAGAGGGGCCCGACGGCCGGACGATCTCGACCTGGCCCGCCGTGACCATAAAAAACGGCACGACATGGTCCCCCGCCTCGACGAGCACCTCGCCGCTTTGAACCGGGCGCGCGCGCCCATGCGCCGCGATGCGGGCGACCTGCGCCGGCGTCAGCGTGGGGAACATCTGCTCGGCCGGAGAGGCCAGGGTCGGGGTCGGGAGACGTATGGAGGGTTCGGTCATGACGCCTCCTATTGGGCCCGCTCCACCCGCACGTCCGGATCCCCGTCCCGGTCGCGGGTGATGGTCACCGACCACGGGTTGCAGCACACCTCGCAGTCCTGCACCAGGGGGCCGGAGACGTCCGGCTCCACCGAGATCTCCACCCGCTCGCCGCAGTAGGGGCACTG
>CAXTNS010000353.1:0-7206 GCA_964245465.1 uncultured Thermoanaerobaculia bacterium | reverse complement strand
CCCGTGAAGATCGCCTTCACCGGTCCCCAGGACCCGAAGCATCCGTTGCGGGTGGGCATGAACACCACGGTCATCGTGAACCTGGATCGATAGGAATAGGAAGGGAGCCGGTTTCCATGGCCCAGCAGGGCGCCAGCAAGTGGATCATCACGATCACGGTCATCCTGGCCTCGATGATCGAGCTGATCGATACCTCGATCGTCAACGTCGCCCTCCCTCAGATGATGGGCAACCTGGGGGCGACCCTCGAAGACATCGCCTGGGTGGTCACCGGCTACGTGGTGGCCAACGTGATCGTGATCCCCATGACGGGCTGGTTCGCGTCGGTCTTCGGCCGCCGCAACTACTTCGTGGGCTCGCTGATCCTGTTCACCGTGGCCTCCTTCTTCTGCGGCCACGCCACGGGGCTGTGGGAGCTGGTGATCTTCCGCTTCATCCAGGGCGCGGGCGGCGGCGCCATGCTCTCGACCTCACAGGCCATCCTCGTCGAGACCTTTCCGCCCCAGGAGCTGGGCCTCGCCAACGCCCTCTTCGGCCTCGGCGTGGTCGTGGGTCCCACCGTCGGCCCCACGCTCGGCGGTTGGATCACGGACAGCTACTCCTGGCGCTGGATCTTCTACGTCAACCTGCCCATCGGCATCGTGGCGATCCTCATGGCCATGGCCTTCATCCCGGATCCCAAGGAGACGCGCAAGATCACGGGGATCGACTGGGCCGGGATCGGCCTGCTGGTCCTGGGGATCGGCTCGCTCCAGATCGTCCTCGAACGGGGCGAGTCCGAGGACTGGTTCTCGGCCCGCTACATCACAATTCTCACCGCCGTCGCACTGCTCTCCCTGGCCGCGTTCCTCTGGCACGAGCTCACCACGGCCAGTCCCGTGGTGGACCTGCGCGTTTTCCGCGACCGTTCCCTGGCCGTTGGCACGCTCTTTACTTTCATCATGGGCTTCGGGCTCTACGCTTCCGTCTTCATCCTGCCCGTCTTCGCCCAGAACCTGCTCGGCTTCACGGCCATGCAGACGGGCCTGATCCTGCTGCCCGGCTCCCTGGCCACGGCCGTGATGATGCCCGTCGTGGGCAAGCTGCTCCAGCGCGGAGTGCCGGCCCAGCTCCTCAACGCCCTGGGGTTCATCTGCTTCTTCGGCTTCACCTACATGCTCAGCCAGTCCACCCTGGCCTCGGACCGGCAGGACTTCTTCTGGCCGCTCATTCTGCGCGGCGTGGGCCTGGGACTCCTGTTCGTGCCGCTCACGACCATGGCGCTCTCCGGCCTCAAGGGCAAAGACATCCCCCAAGGCGCGGGCCTGACCAACATGATGAGACAGCTCGGCGGCTCCTTCGGCATCGCCCTGGTCACCACCTTCATCCAGAAACGCGCGTGGACGCACCGTGTGAACCTCCTCTCCCACGTGTCGGTCTATGACCCGGCCGTGCGGGAGCGCCTCTCGGCCGTCACGGGCGGCCTGATGTCGCGCGGCTCGGACTTCTACCAGGCCCAGCGGCAGGCCTACGCGGCGATCGAAGGCGCGGTGGTCCGGCAGACGTTCCTGCTCACCTACATGGACGCGTTCCGTGTGGTGGGCATCTTCTTCCTTTGCTGCATCCCCCTCCTGCTGCTGTTCAAGCGGCGGAAGGGACCGGCTCCGGCGCCGGTTTCGATGCATTGAGAAGCCTCATCCTGGAGAGCGGATTGCATGGCCTGGGACTGCGCCTGATGCTGGGCGTGTTTCCAGGAGGCCTCTCCCCATGTCAGACCGATTCAAATTCCGAGGTTGCTGCTGCGGGATCCCCGTCGGCTGCGGCGTGTTGGTGCTATTTGCCGGCGTCTCCGCCGCCTTCTGGACGTTCGCGCCCGGCTGGATCGCCTTCCTTGGTTTCTAGGGCTTGGCCTCCGCCCCCCGATTCCTGTAGGCTCCCTCATAGACTTGGCGACGGAGTTGCATTCCTGTTTCACCCGGATGCTGGATTGAACCGGCTCTCTGGAGACTTACAAGTACGATGACGTCCTTTCTCTGCCGGCACAAGCTTCCCGGAAGCCCCCATGTCTGCGCTTCCGACCGTACCGCCGACGCCCTTTGCGGCGCTTTCGAATATGCCCGGATCGAACGCCCGGAAGACCTGCCGCCCGCAGATCCCAGGATCGTCGACGTGGCCGTGCTCGACATGAACCACGGCTGGCCGAACCTCGGCCACGACTCCCTCATCCACAATCTTCTCGACACCGCGTGCGAGCTGCTGCCCTTAGCCGAGGAGACCGGCGTCCGCGTGCGCGCCCTCTCCTTCGACGTGCGGCGCGCCGGCATGCTCCCGGAAACACCGGGGGACCGCTTCTCGCTCTATCTCGGCACCGGCGGCCCAGGCCATCTCGATCCGCACGAGAACGACGGCGTCTCCGAGTTCAGCCAGGGTATCCACGAGGATCCCTCCTGGCAGGCGCCCCTCTACCGCCTGTTCGACCGCGTCATGGACGACGACACCGCGGCCCTGCTCGCCGTCTGCCACACCTTCGGCGTGATGTGCCACTGGTCGGGCCTCGCCCGCCCGGTCCTGCGCGGGCCGGAAAAAGGCGGCAAGAGCACGGGCGTGCTGGAAAACGTGCTCGCGCCCGAGGCCCAGGAGCACCCCTGGTTCCAGCGCTTCGGCACAGAGCTCGACCCGGACTCGCGCCTGCGCATCCTCGACAACCGCCTGTTCGACCTGATCCCGGACGGCTCCTCATTCCCGTCCAGCACCACCCCCATCGGTTGGGAGACACTTGGCGTGGGCGGCCCCCAGGGCGACGCCCTCACCATGTTGGAATTCGCCCGCGACACGAGCGGCGTCATGCCCCGCGTCTTCGGTGTCAACCACCACCCGGAGATCGTGGACCGTGCCCGGCAGCTCGTCATCCTCGAGCAGAAGCTCGAGCGCGGCGAGGTCGACGCCCAGTGGGTGGCCGAACGCCTCGAGGTCCTCACCCGCACGTTCCCGCACGAGGACTCCGACGTCCGGCTCCAGAAGACCTCGGACTACACGCTCCTCGGTCCCCTGCGCTTCCACCTCTGGCGCCAGATGCGGCTGCGGCTCGAATCGCTCGGTCACGGCGCCGCCGGTCTGCACGAAGACCGTGCCGCCCAAGGCCTGCCGGTCCTGAATCGGCTACCTTCGCGCCTGCCCATCCTTGAGGTTAACGGACCGGCTGAGATACGCTCCGCCGGGTCGTGATTCCCAAGCCGCCATTCCCCACCGACCTCACACCCGAAGCCGAGATCGCCGCCTTCCGCGATCTACAGCCCCGCCTCCTGTCGGTCTGGGAGGCCCTGACCATGCGGGACGAGGAGCCCCACACCTCCGTCGTGGTGCCCTCCCTGACCCTCGATCAGAGCGAGCTCAAGAAGCTCGCCGGCGTCAGCTTCTATGAAGAGCGCCTGCTCTTCCTGCTGATGCGCCTGAGGAACCCCCGGGCGCGGGTGGTCTACGTCACCTCCCAGCCCGTGCACCCCATGGTCCTGGACTACTACTTCCAGCTCCTGGCCGGCATTCCCGCGGGCCACGCACGGGCGCGTCTGACCCTCCTCTGCGCCTACGACGCCTCGCCGCGCTCGCTCACCGAGAAGATCCTGGCCCGCCCGCGCCTCATCCAGCGCATCCGCGAAGGCATCCAGGACCCCTCGCGGGCCTACCTCACCGTCTTCAACTCGACGCCCCTGGAGCGCCGGCTCGCCGTGCTCCTGGGCATCCCCTTGAACGGCGCCGACCCCGACCTCACGGACCTCGGCACCAAGTCCGGCAGCCGCAAGGTCTTCCGCGAGGCCGGCGTGCCCCTGCCCGAGGGTTTCGAGGACCTCCAGAGCCGGGCCGAGGTCGAGGAGGCGTTGGTCGAGCTGGCGGCGCGGCGGCCGGGCCTCCGCAAGGCCGTGGTCAAGCTGAACGACAGCTTCTCGGGGGAAGGCAACGCTATCTTCCGCTATCCCGAAATCGGAGGCCGCGCCGCCGTGCGCGAAGCCCTCCAGCGCGTCGAGTTCTCCGCTCCCGATGAGACGGTCGACCACTACTTCGAGAAGTACCACCGCATGGGCGGCATCGTCGAAGAGTTCATCGAGGGCAAGGAGAAGCTCTCGCCCAGCGCCCAGCTCCGCGTGAGCCCCCGGGGCGAGGTGCTCCCCATCTCCACCCACGACCAGATCCTGGGCGGCCCCAGCGACCAGGTCTTCCTCGGCTGCAGCTTCCCAGCGCGGGACGGCTACCGCCTGCGCATCCAGGAAGCCGCCCAGAAGATCGGCGAGGTGCTGGCTACCCGCGGCGTCGTCTCCCGTTTCGCCGTGGACTTCCTCGTCTGGAAAGACGATCCGGAGGCGGACTGGGACCTCGCGGCCCTGGAGATCAACCTACGGATGGGAGGCACCACCCATCCCTTCCTGGCCCTCCAGTTCCTGACCGGCGGCCGTCTGGACCGTGAAACCGGCCTCTTCTTCTCCCCCACCGGCCTCTCCAAGCACTACCGGGCGACCGACAACCTCCGCTCCGACTCCTATTGCGGCCTCCTCCCCGACGACCTCATTGAGATCCTCACCATCAACCGCCTCCACTACAGCCACGCCACGGACTCCGGAGTCCTCTTCCACCTCATCGGAGCCCTCTCCGAGTTCGGCAAGCTGGGCCTGACCGCCATCGCCAACAGCCGCGAGGAGGCGGACGCGTTGTATTATCAGGCATTGGAGATTCTGGACCGGGAGACGTCGTACGGGCGGGGGGAGTGAATTCCATCCTCGCCCGGTAGAGGTATAGAGCCTCAAGCTAGGCGGACAACATCACCTCAAAGGGCCGGAGGTAGACTGCGCCTCCAGGCCCTGCTATACTTAGGGTGTATATAAAAAATTTCCGAAAGGCGGATCCAATGGATACCCCAGGAGATCGTCTAGTCGGTAGTCACCGCTTCAATAACAGAGCGTCGCACCTCGCCCTCGCACTTAGTTTGTTTGCCGTAGGTTTATCCACTGCTCTTCTGATCATTCCAGAATGGCGCGTCAATCATTTAGCAGAACAGGCTTTCTATAAAGCCATCTTTCAAAAGATGGCGCCAGAATTGGGATATACTCTCACACCAGAAGAACCTCGGTATGACCTAATCAGTTTTACAGGGGACCTCCCCTCACTCTATCGAAATATGAGATCTGGTGCTCGAAGCTGGTTAATAGAAGAAGGAAGGGCTGTAGTTGTCGGTGTCTCACAGAGTTCACTTGACAAAGCCCAAAGAAAAGGGCGATTGATCATCTTAATGTCTACGAAGGGAGAGCCGTGGTACATCGAATGGTCAGCAACTGAAGCTACCGTTCCAGTAGGCGTCGGGGCTCCGACTGATTATTCAAATGTATTTGATGCCCTAATCCGCCCTGGAGAGGTTGATTTCAAACCCGAAGCGAATGGCACTTTCGGAGGCACAGCTTATAAGGTCGGGGGAGTGGCAGGGAGCAACCCACCCCAGTTCATCTACGCAGAATCTGCGGGAGGGGTCAACGTAAACTCTTTTCGCAATGTTAATGGAGATGACAAGCCTTACGTACCAGGCAGCGATCGGTTGACTTACCTTATACTCCGCAAGCTTCCAGAAATTTCTGTTCTCTTCTTATCAATTGCTACCTTAGGATGGATTATTATAGCCAGGCACTTCGTCTTCTGGAAGGTCGGGCTCGTTTTTTCATTTTTTACCCTCACTAGCTCCTTACTGGTAATGGGTAGCGGGACGATCTTAAGCTTCCTTCATCTGGTACCTTTGGTCATGTCGATTACTTACCGCTGCTCCTTAATATTATTTGTATGGGTAGCCGCAGAGTCCCTAATAGTAGGAAGTTCTCATGGTGCAGTTACTGGCTTGCCACCGTTAATAGACTGGAGCTTTACTCCACGTGGAGGTTCTCAAGTTTTGACTGGCATAGCTATAGGCTTAGCCTCAGCTGGGATTCACCTTCTTGAAGGAAGCCTGACCGCAGTAACTCCAGGACTCTTCCCCCAAGATCTAAGCGTCTTTTTACAAGATCCCAATTTCAGCCAGAACCCTTTATACATCGCATTAATGCTCGCCGCCCTAATAGCGTTATCCGAAGCTTTAGCAAGATACGTAGTATCCTCAAAGAACTTAGCAAGATATTTCAAAGGATCGTTTTTTGTGGCTCTTATTCTTGCGACTCTATTGCTTTCTAATTACTCCTCATGGGGCCCTTGGCCTTTTGGACTCATTTGCGCCCTTCCAATTGCAGGCTTATTCTTGGTTTCACTATACAAAACAGGAACTGTAGGACTAATAGTAGCGGCCTTAACGTATACCTTTTTACCTCTAACCGTCTTTTCTGGACTTCATTTGAAATGGCTTCCCCTGACATTCTTCGCAACTATCATCCCACAGATAGCTATTGGGGGGGTGGCACTACTAGCACTCTCAAAGAGAAATCAGAGGTATGAGACGCTACGCATATTCATTTCATACTCACATCGGGACAGCCAATCGTTAAATACCTTCAAGCATCAGCTTAGAGACATACCTGGAGTGGAGTGGTGGTGTGATCAAGAGATCCCTTATGGTTACGACTTTCATCAAGAAATTAACAAAACCCTGCGAAATTCAGATATATTCATAGCTCTTGTAAGCTGTTCTCTCGCCGTATCACGGTATTGTAATAGCATTGAAATGAGATTTGCCGTGCAGCGCAACCGACGAGATCAGATGAGGTTCGTTCCCGTCATTATTGACTCAAACCCAGATCTCTTAAGTTTCGGACCGCTAAAACAGATACAAGTTATTCAGGTGTCCGATGGATATCTACCGAAGGCGCTAGAAAGGTGGGACCCATCCGACTGGAATCATATACGCAGTTGCTTAGAGAGGACCGTTCAGGAATTAATTCTAACCCGAGAAGCCCGTTAGAGACTGGTCTGGATGAACCAAACGGCAATATAATAGTGCCGGTAGTCACGCATACGGATATTTGTCGTGGAGAGCGAGACCAGGTGAATTGAGTGCAGTTCGCCAAACAGCGGGCGCCACCCGCCGCGGGCGTAGCGCCCCAGCAAGTCTCGCGGAGTGGTCCAGAGAAGCTGCGGAACGATCCGCGACCCGAATCGGACTCTCCCGCAGCCAAGATCATCGCCGGGCAGACGCGACGGACCGCTCCACCGGCCCTTCGTGCTCTGAGTCCCCGCTCGAAGGGCCGCGCTCCCCATCTCTGATAC
>CAXTNS010000352.1:0-7239 GCA_964245465.1 uncultured Thermoanaerobaculia bacterium | reverse complement strand
AGCCAGGACCGTGGAAACCAGGAGCAACTTGCGAACCGAGCTCTTCGCACGAACCAGACCAGCAATTCCCTTTTCGCTCATTTTTTTCTCCTCTTTCGATTGAACGATCGAGCTACAACCATTGCAGCTCGCAATATCCTTCGTTCAGTGATCGGTGCGGCCACCTATCAATCCCTTCATCAGTCCGTTTCGCGTGTTCCGCCTCTGTTCGCCAGTGTTTAATTGCAAGAGTAAGGCCAAGATAAAAGGCCTGGTAAACACTTTATTTGCAGAAAAAAGGGGCCGGACGAGTAAGCTGTTACCCACGCCGGGTAAGCAGCTACTCAAAGCTTTCCGAACCACGAAGAATCCCTGACGGGGCAGCCGCACACAGGCTGCGCTATCCCGGGAAAGATCGAGTTGGATGAGGATTGGAAACGAATGAGATCTACGCCGCCACAGATTGGCTTTCAATGAGGTGTACCCGCTCGCTAAAGAGGGCGGCCGCGCTCCGGGTGCCTTTTTCCCGGAGCGAGGACGCAAGGATCTTCAGGAGTCGCAGATCCTCCGTTCCATAGATAGCTTCCTCGATGCTGAGAGAACGCAACCGGCAGGCGATGAACTGATCACGGTTGCCGAGCTTGCCATGCAGGTCCGAGACATGCTTGAGCATAGCTCCGACCCGCGGATCGGTGGGGCCGTGCAGGGACTCTTCGACCGCCAAGGCCTCGGTCAGGATCGCCAGGGCAGCTCCGGCATCGCCCAGGCTTTGCAGGACGTCCGCCAAGTGCTTGAGGAGCACAAGGGCCTCGGGGCTGTTCTCTCTATGGGTGGATCGGACAACGGCCAAAGCCTGCTCCAGATATTTCCGCGCGGCGTTGAGGTTCCCGGTCTCCAGGGACAGATCGATCAGGTTGTTTCGCAGGATGGAAACCTGCTCATCTCTCTCTCCGAAAAGCGCGGCATCGATGAGAAAGGCTTCCTCCAGGCTTGCCTGGGCCTTCTGGCTCTCCCCCAAGCTGCGATGGATCTCGGCGAGGTTTTTTAGGGTGATCGCACGCTGGAGGTCCCGAGGGGCGGCGAAGAGGCGGAGGATCTCCAGGGCCCGTTCCAGGCTGAGTCATGCGGCCTTTTCGTTCCCTGCCTGACGGAGCCAGTCCGAGAAGCTCTTCCAGAGGTCGGCGGCCCGGCGTTGCTCGAAGGCCCGGGAACGGCGGCTGATCGAAAGAGCGCCCTCCAGGGCGATCTGCAGAAGCTGCTCCGGCTCCAGACCGCGGAGCGCGTCCGCAATAGTTCCGGCCGTAGCCGTCCTGGCGCCAGCAGACCCCGCAGCCTCCGCCACCGCAGCCAGGCGAGTCCGCGCCTCCGGAGATTGTCCATTTTCGAGCGCCACGAGCCCGGCCAGAGCCTGGCAGCGCGCATGGAGCCGTGCCTGCGGACCTGCTTGGTCCGGGAACAGGCGAAGGGCTGTGAGCGTATCGGTAAGGGCATCCTGGAGTTGCCGCGAGTCGTAAAGAGCGACCGCTCACAGCGCGTGGAATTCTGCCGCCCGCCAAGCCGGTATTCCACCGGGCTACCGCTCGTAGGCCCGCAGGAAAGCCAGGAGCCGGAAGGCCGGCCAGTGGTCCGCCGTCTCCTCGACGACGCGCCAGAGGCTCTCGGGGACGAGCCGTCCCTCCGCGAGGTCTTCGGCCAGCCGGTCTTCCAGCCCGGCGGCCTCCTCTTCACCGATCCACCAGGGGAACTGGCGCTCCAGGTGCTCCCGCTCGTCGCGGGCCCACTCGGAAGCGACCTCCATTGAGGCTCGTACAGTAGCTCTGTTATCCGAGCGGGGGCGGCGGCGCGTACACGTTGCAGACGAACTCGGTGCAGGCCGCGTCCGTGGAGCCGTTCACCAGCCCGCCGAACACCTGGGCCAGGGTTTCTTCCAGCAGCAGGTCGAGCCCGCCCTGCCGAAGGGCTTCCGCGCTGACCCGGAACGCTGCCGCGTTGAGGGGAGTCAGTTCCTGGGACCGCCGGGACTTTTTCATCGCTCTCTCCTCTTTCCTCAAGAAGTCAAAGATCACAAACACGGCTCTGCACCGCGGCCGGGCCGGCGCCGGAGACGTGCTCCAGGTAGGCTTCGGCGACGCTGGCGCGGAAACGGGCCGCGAATCCATCGCAATAATTCGAGGTGACCTGGCCGATCTGTTCTACAGCCAGGATGGCGCAGCCGCGGCCGCAGTGCAGGGCGAAGCGGCAGCGCCGGCAGACGGGATTGCTCGCCACGGTGCGGTCGCGCCAAGCGTGCAACTGGTCGTCGCGCAGCTCGACGTCCCCTTCCGGAGTGACGTGGCCGATGCGGACGTCCGGGTCGCCCGTGCGCTCCCAGCAGGCGTAGATGTCGCCGAAGGGGTCGAAGATGTACATGCGGTCGTGGGCGCCGCAGAAGCTCGGCCGCAGGCTGGGGAGCAGGTTCCTGGGATCGCCGAAGATCCCGCGGACCTTGGCCCGCATCCCTTCGTCGGGACGGGCCAGCACGCGCAGGCTCGGGTGCTCCTCGCGCATCGCGGTCAGGGCCCGGTCGAGTTCCCAAGAGCTGAGCGTGGTCTCCGCGCCGGTCTTGCCGTTGCCGGCCCGCACGGGCGAGGTGTAGGCGCCGAAGCCGGGGTGACGGTCCCAGCCGCGGGCCACGAATTCTTCGGCCACCGCCGGCAGGTCGGCGAGGTTGGTGCGGTCGACGTTCAGGCGGATGCTGACGGCCACACCCAGCTCGAGCGCCATCGTGACGTTCCGGGCGATCCGCTCGTAGGACCCACTGCCGTCGGCGTAGACGCGCCGCGCGTCGTGCTTACTCGGGGGACCGTCGATAGTGATCTGGAGGCGGGCGATGCCGGCGGGTCCGAGGAGGTCCCGATAGGCCTCCAGCTCCGTGCCGTTGGTGACGGCCCAGAAATCCGCCTCGCCCATCTCGAAGGCTTTGCCCAAAATGGTTCCAATGGCCGGCCGGTTGGCCGCCAGCAGCGGCTCGCCGCCGAAGAACCCGATATTGCGGCGCCGCTTTGGATTCGGATCCAGCCCATGCCGCTCTTCGATCTTCGGCAGGGCGGCGAAAATGCGCTCGATCATAGGACGGCGCATGGAGCGCAGCAGGTGCTTGAAGCTGCAGTCGCTGCGCATGTGGTCCTGATAGCAGTAGGAGCACCGGAGGTTGCAGTCGTAGGTCGGCATGAAGATGTAGCTGGGCGCCTGCCGGAGCGCGCGCTGGTGGAGCTTCACGGCGAGCTGCGCGAAAAACGTTTCCTCTTCTTCTGGAGACAGCTCCGTGAGATATCCCTGGGCCTGGAGACGCTCCAAGGTCGAGTCCGAAATCTCGCAAGGGGCCACGCCCTCGGGCTCCGGGCTCCAATCCCCATATAAAGGCTTGGCCTGGCGCCGCGCTTCCCGCGAACGCAGGAAGTCCGCGACTTCCCGGGAAACCCGGTCGTAGGCGCCGGTGTATCCGTGAACCAGCAACACGTCGCGATCGTTGTCGGGCAACTTGACGAAGATCGTGTAACTGCTGGTACGAACCATAGGTGGCCCCTTCTCTTACGTTATTTTTTCTTTTCGACTTCGCTTGACGGCGGCGGGCAGTGCAAGGGGCGGGCCAACCCTAAAATCTTTCTTTTCCCCCGGGGACGGGAGACGCGAATGGGTAAACCGTTACCCAAGTCCGGGTAACCGGCTACTCCGGCAGGTTCCCGCGCCGGAGAAATCCCATTGGTGGGGACCATGGCACGCGGGCTGCACTGCTAAGATCAAGAAGAAATGGACACCGATCGAAAACACGCTCAAGGAAATTGAAATGCTGAGCGCGATCGTAAGGAAAGAGGTCCTCCACCACCTCGCGAGCTTCCGCTTCTGGGCGGGCGCGCTGCTGACTCTCGTGCTAGCGGCATCTTCCACCTGGATCGCGGCCAGGGACTACAACCTCCGGCTCAGCGCTTACCGGGAGCGCGTCGCGAGCGAGGAGAAGGAACTGCGAGCGGTATCTGTGTACTCCTATCTGCAGCCTCGCGTGGTGCGTCCCCCAGAGCCGTTGAGCGTGCTCGACCAGGGGTTCGACTCCCGCCTCGGGACGGACGTGAAGATCCACCGGTTCGCCATTCCCGTCGAAGCCACGGGAGGGCAACGGGGCAACGAGCTCCTGGCCTCCGGTCCTGTCGTGGATCTCACGACGGTGGTGAGCATGGTGCTGGGCCTGCTCGCCCTGCTCCTCACCTGTGACACCATCACTTGCGAGCGGGAGGAGGGAACGTTGCGGGCGCTCTTCGCTAACGGCGTGTCCCGGAGGATGGCGCTGGCGGGTAAGCTCTGGGGAAGCCTGCTTACCCTCGCCCTGCCCTTGACGGCCAGCTTTCTAGTGAGCCTCTCGATCTTAACGCTGGAAGTGAAGGAGCCGCTGACCCTGGAGCAATGGCTGCGCGTGGCAGGCCTCGCGGGCTCATACCTGACCTATCTCTTGTTGGCGCTGCTATTGGGTTTCCTCATTTCGCTGCACGTTGACAGCACGTCGAGAGCTCTGAGCCTCGCGCTCCTGGTCTGGCTCGTTTTCACGATCGTCGTTCCCGGCGCCGCGTGGGCCGTGGCGAGCGACTTCGTGACCACGGAGGAGGTGAAAAGGAGCATCGAGGACCAGATCGCGGAGCTCGCCCGGGAGCACGACCAGATCCTGGCCGCGGCTCTGCACCGCTCCCCTTTGCGGGCCACGGTGAACGGCCACACGGCCATCTCCTTCGCCACCGGCGAGCATGGGGCCGTGCGCTACCGGAGCGGCTCCGCCACCTACTACGACGCTCTCGCGGAGCACTACCGCTTCGAGGCGGAGACCGGGGTCCATCACGCCGCGGCGGTCTTCGCGCTCCGGCAGCGCTACGAGGAGAGACTGCGGACGGGAGAACGGCTGGGAGCGGCGCTCTCGGCGCTCTCGCCCGCCTTCCTCCTCGACCGCCTGTCGGAATCGTTCGCCGGCACCTCGGTCACGGAGTACGACCGTTTCCTGGCCGCCTGCCGGCGCTACCGGACCGAGCTCCTGGCCTACGTGGACCACAAGGGTGCCTTCCGGTCCTGGCACTGGTTCACGGACGATTCGCCGGGCCGGCTCCATCCCTGGCCCCTTTATCTCGGCCTGACTCCCGACGAGGTGGCCCCAGAAGAGGTGAGCCGGCTGTTCAGCCGCCTGAGCGAGCCCGCGGTGGAAGCCCGGATCCGCAGGGATCGCGAGGCGATGGAGAGCGATCCCTCCCGGCATCTCCGCCTGGACGACATGCCCCGCTTCTCCTACAGCGGTCCGGGGTTCCTCAGCTCCCTGCGCGACGGCGCGGCCGAGGCGGGGGCCCTTCTGATCCTCAACGCGATCGCCGCCGTGGCCGTCTGGGCGCGGTTCCGGCGCTACGAATTGGGCTGAGCCGATGGCGGAGACGGCGAGAGACCTGCGCGCTTCCTCCCCTGTCGGGACCTCCCGGGTGGCCGGGAGAGCCCAGGGCCGGGATTCACAGGCGGCGGTCTCCGCGATCTTCTGGAACGAGATCCGCCAGGTGACCGGCGGGAGCCGCTTCCGGGTCTCCGCCTGCCTGCTCATAGCCGTGATGGCTCTCGCTGCGGTCACCGCCGGAGCACGGTACCGGGACAACGTCCTGGCGCAGGCGTCCGTGATCGAAAGCCATGCCCGCGAGACCGCCGGCCTCTCCATCGACCGGCTGGCGGAAGTCCGCCAACCGGCGATCAAGCCCCCCTGGCGGCTGTCTCTGGTGGCCGACGGGGGCCAGGGGGCGACCCCGGACCTGTACGCCCAGGCGCTCAGCGCCCTGGTGACGCCCGAAATCCGCCGGATCCGCGGCAGCAACTCCCGGATCCCCAGCCGGGAGCCGCTCGACTGGATGTTCGCCCTCCGGATCCTGCTCCCCCTGGCCGCCTTCCTCCTGGGCTATGACGCGATCTGCGGAGAGCGCCGGGCGGGCACCCTGAAGCTGCTGTTGTCCTATCCGGTCTCCCGCTGGAAGGTGTTGGCCAGCAAGCTCCTGGCCCTCTGGAGCTGTCTCGCGGCTCCCCTGCTGGCCGGCGCGGTGCTGAGCCTGCTGCTCGCCGTCGTGGCGGGCGGCATTCCCTTGACTGCCGGGGACCTGGCCCGGGCCGGCATGGTGCTGCTGCTGGGGCTGTGGGCCGCGTTCTTCTTCGTCCTTGCCGCCCTGCTGGTGTCCGCCCTCGCCCGCGATCCCTCGGCCAGCCTCAGCGTGCTGGCGTGGCTCTGGGTGGCGGGTGTGATCGTGGTGCCGGCCGTGAGCGATCTGCTGGCCCACCGTCTGCGACCGGTCCCAACCGAAGGAGAGGTCAGTCTGCGGATGAAGGCCATCGCCCGCCGGCATTCAGAGGGGGCGGAAGGCGAGGGGCGCTGGCGCCGGCCCGAGTGGGCCGCGGCGGATGGCTTCGCCTGGGAGCACAGGTCCGCCACGGCGGAGAACCGGCGGTTCGAGCTCCAGGACGAAGTCCGGCGCAAGGTCTTCCAGAGCAAGGCCGGACAGGCCCGGCTGGCGAGGAGCCTCTCGTCCCTCTCTCCCATGTCGCTCACCCAGGACCTGGCGGAGCGCCTCGCCGGCTCGGGCCTGGAACGGGACGAGAGCTTCCACCAACAGGCTCGGAGCTTCCGGGTGGTCCTGGCGGAGCGGATCGCCCGCCTCGACGCGCGCGATCCGGAGAGCCCTCACATCCTTTTTTTCAGCGGCTATCTTTCGAAACGATCGATCGAAACCGGCGATCTTCCACGTTTCACGTTTCGTGAGCGGTCCCTGCGCCAGGGTCTCGTGGACGCGCGGCTGGCGCTGAGCGTCTTCGCGCTGGAAACGATCGCTCTCGCGGCGGTTTCCCTTTTCGTCTTCTCACGGTCAGACGCGGGGTGAGCCATGATCGAAGCCCTGGACCTGAGCAAGCGGTATCCCAACGGCGAGCTCGCCCTCGACGCCCTCAACCTGCGGGTGGAGGCCGGCGAGATCTACTGCCTGCTCGGCGCCAAGGGCTCCGGAAAGACCACGGCGGTCAATCTGTTCCTGGGGTTCACCGAGCCCACGGCCGGCAGGGCCTGGATCGACGGGGTCGACGTGGCGCGGGAGCCCCTGCGGGCCAAGGCCCGGGCTGCCTATTTTGCGGACACCATGGCGTTCTACCGCCGCCTGACGGCCATGCAGAACCTGGACTTCTTCGCGCGCCTGTGTGGCCGCAAGCCCACCCGGCACGACTGCGAGA
>CAXTNS010000351.1:0-7247 GCA_964245465.1 uncultured Thermoanaerobaculia bacterium | reverse complement strand
ATCCGCACGATCCCCTCGTTGGCCTTGTCCTGCGCGGCGATGCCGTTCTTCTGCACCTCGAAGTAGACGTCCTCGGAGCCGAAGATCTGGATCAGCTGGTCGGCGTGGGCGCGCGCCTCGGCCGGGTTGTCGTCCACGAAGACGAGGCTGTCGAGGCCCAGGTTCAAGGCGGCGGCGATCTTCTTCAATCCCTCGTGCTTGGGCTCCCAGGAGATCTCCACGGCGGCGAAGTCGTCGAGCTTCAGGGGGATCTCGGGCCGGCTGTCGAACAGCTCGTGGACGTCGCCGGGGTTGTTCTTGCTGCAGAGGGCGAGGAGGACGCCCTGGGCCTGGAGGGCCTTCAGGCGGTGATGGAGCTCCAGGAAGGCTTCGCCCTCGGGGTCGCCCGGGCCGATCTTCACGCCGGCCGGGCCGTCCTCGCCCACGACGCCGCCCCAGAGGGTGTTGTCGAGGTCGAGCACGAGACATTTCCGGGCTCGTCCCTGGGCGGCGCGGGCGTGGCGCACGAGCTCGGAAGCCACGCAGCCGAGGAAGGCGGGGGACCACTCCATCTTCGCCAGGTAGTACATCCTGCGGTCGAGCAGCCGGTCCTTGCCGAAGCGGGAGGCCAGGCGGTCGGCGTCGAAGACCTGCACGCGGGTGTGCCCCTTGAAGCGGCGCAGGAGGTCGAGGTTCAGGTCCAGGAAGAATTCGGTCTCGCCGTACTCGGCGTTCAGGTCCGCGATGCCGAAGGCCGGCTGGGCGGGCACGGGGAAGTTGGCGACGAGCAGGGTGCCCGGCAGCCGTTCGAGGGTGGAGAGGGCCCAGGACTCGACGTGGGAGACGACGTCCTCGTGCAGGTCGCGCCGCTCGGCGGCGGAGAGCGAGGCGAAGGCGACCCAGGCCTCGGGGCGCAGCAGGCGCAGGGAGAGGGCGAGCAGCGTGAGGTCCGGCTGGAACTGGACGAGGCCGGAGTCCTCCGCGAGCACTTCCTGCACGTACTGGCCGAAACCGCCGACGTAGTGGGCGGCCGCGAGCCCCTCGCGGGCGAAGCACACGTCCACCCAGCGCGGCAGGAGGTCGAGAGTGAAGTTGGAAAGGCAGGCGAGTTTGACGTCCGCGGGGTGCAGAGCCCCGATCCGTTTCTGGAGGGTGCGAGAGAGCAGGCTCACGTCATTGGCCGAGAGCTTGTCCAGGTCCAGGGGGCCGAGGGTCTTCTGGAGCGCGGCGCCGGCCGGCGCCGCCGCGAGGCCCTCAGCCACGGCTCGGACGTCGTGCTTCGAATCCCGTGGTCTCTCGATGGTCGTCATGCTGGGCAATCCTCTCCGTGACAGCGTCATAGAAGGCCAGAAGCTTCCGGCGGAAGGCTTCCGGGGTGAATTCACGCTGGGCGAGCCGCCGGGCGTTGCCGGCCAGCCGCTCGCGCAGCACCTCGTCGCGCAGGAGGCGGGCCATGCCCTTGCCCAGAGCTCCTGGCTCGGGCTCGACGAGGAGGGCGACGCCGTCGTCGAGCACCTGGGTGTGGGTGGGCAGGCGGGTGGCGAGCAGGGGGCGGCCCGAGTCCAGGTAGGAGTAGACCTTCATGGGGGTGTTGGTGCCCTGGACGCGGGGTGACACCAGGAGGGTCGCCTGGCGCAGGCAGTCCCCGAGGTCCGCCACGGGACGCGGGCCGGCGAAGTGAACGCTTCCGGCGACCCCCAGCCGCTCCGCCTCCCCTCTGTAATGCGCGATCCCGGTTTCTTCTCCGCCCACCACCACGAGCCGCGCCCGGGGGACCTGCGCGAGCGCCCGGGCAAATCCGTCGAGGAGCAGGCCGATCCCCTGGTAGGCCTGGAGGTTGCCCACGTAGAGGACGATGGGATCGCCCCGCCAGTCCGCGGGATAGAGACCGGTGAGATCGGCGGCGCCCGTCCCGTTCCCCTTGCCCAGCAGGGAGACATCCTCCAGCCGGGCCACGATCCCCCGGGGATGGCAGGCGCGGGCCTGGCTCGCCAGGGAGCCGCAGACGGCGAGGGTACCGGAGCTGCCGCGCACGGCCAGCCGCTCGCAGGCGTCGAGGAGGCCGCGCATCCGATGGAGGAAGGGGAAGCGGTCCACCATCTGCTGGGCGAGCCCGGAGTCCATGTCGTAGACGTAGGGGACGCCGAAGAGCCCCTTGCAGAGAAGGGCAAGAAAAGCAGACTCCTCCACGGCGTGGACGAGGTCGTACCGGCGCCGGCGGACTCTCCGCAGGCAGGCGCCGAGCATCATGGCGTCCCCGGCGAGCTTCTTCAGGGAGAAGCCCGGGCGCATGCCCCGCGTCCAGGCAGGAGCGGGGACGCGATGGATGCGGACGTTGGGGATCCGCGGGTCCTCGCCCTCGGGGAAGGTGAGGACGTCGATCTCATGCCCCTGGGCCGCCAGCACCTCGAGGAGCATGCGCTCGGCGAGAGGCGTGCCCCGCAGGGTGAAGAAGGGGTGGGGGGCGAGGAGGAGGATCCTCATGGGATCGCCGCCTCCGCTGCTTCTCCGGCGGGCAACGCATCCTCTCCTCTACGGCTTGCGTAGACCAGACCACCCACCAGCGCCTGGAGGAGCACCAGCCCGTAATCCAGCCACGCGAGGGCCACGCCCGTGGCCGCGGCGATCCCGAAGGCCGTGAAGAAGAAGGCCCAGACGTTCTCCCGCACGCCAATGGCATTGATCGAGACCGGCAGCATCATCACGAAGAGCGCCAGCGGCACGATCAGGAAGAAGGACGCGAGGGGGATGGGCACGTGGAGCGCTCGCGAGAGGAAGTATCCGTTCAGCACCACCAGGACCTGGAGGAGCAGCGACCAGCCGAAGGCCCGGACGAGGACGCCCACCGGCCACTGGAAAGAGAAACGGGTGGCCACGATCCGGGGGAGCACGAAGACGAGGCCGGCGATCAGGGCCAGCACGGCCGCGCCTCCGACCACCCAGGCGTAGAGGGACGGCACCCGCTCGGTCAGCTTCCCCGAGACCAGCACACCCAGGACGGCGAAGAGCATGAGGGCCAGCAGGCCCACGAAGCGGTCCACGAAGACGATGGCGACCGCCTTGGCCCGGCCCACACCGGTGCGGACCGTGTCGAGGACCCGCACGGCGTCGCCGCCGATGGTCGAGGGGAGGAAATTGTTGAAGAAGACGCCCACGAGGAAGGAGCGGGCGAGGAGCGGCAGGGCCGCGTCCCCGCCCTGGGCGCGGATCAGCAGCCGCCAGCGGCGGAGGCTCGCGAAGTAGCCGAACGGGTTCAGGGCGAGGGCGGCAAGCACCCAGCGCGGGTCGGCCGAGCGGAAGGCGGCGGCCACTTCCTGAAACGGCGTCCGGGCCAGGATCCAGGCGATCAGGGCCGCGGAGATGGCCAGGCGCAACAGGAGACTGGCGCGGCGGCTGATTTTCAAGGCGGTCATCTTCAGGCCGCCGATCCGAGCCGCTCGCGGAGGAGCCCGGTCAGGTCCTCCAGCCGCTCGCCCCGCACGTACATGCGGTACCAGACCTCGACGTTCAGGATCATCCAGAGCCGCACGTGGTGGTCCGCGCGGTGGGCGACGTGCTCCTCGACCAGCCGCTCGATGGGCTCGCGGCGGAAGATCCCCTCCTCCACGAGAGTCGAGCGGGAGAGCAGGTGCTTGATCACGGGCAGGAGGGGGCCCTTCATCCAGTAGCCGAGGGGGAACATGAAGCCCTGTTTCGGCCGCTTCAGGATCTCCTCGGGCAGGTAGGGGGCCGCCACCCGGCGCATCAGGTACTTGAGGGTGCGCCCGCGCATCTTGTAGTGGACGGGAAGCGAGGCGGTGAGCTCGGCCAGGTGATGGTCGAGGAAGGGCGAGCGGGCCTCCAGGCTGCGGGCCATGGTCATGCGGTCGGAAAGCATCAGGGAGTGCTCGGGCAGGCGCGTCGAGATGTCGGCCTGGAGCATGCGGTCCAGGTCGTCCCGCGCCTCGGCCTCGTCGAAGCCGCACACCACGGAATCCATGGGATCGGCGTCGGCCAGCTCCGTTACCACGCCGGGCGCGTAGAGGCCGCCCTTGCCCTCCTGGCCGAAGCGGAAGAAGGCGGTGGCCTGGGCGTAGCGCCGCCCCCCCTCGTGGAAGGAGAGGTCGTGCACCCAGCGCGCTTTCTGGGTGAGGTTCTTGTAGGCCGAGCTGTCGCGCAGGGCGTGGAGGGCCGGCCCCAGCAGGTGCCGGCGCAGGGGCTCGGGCAGGGCGGCGTAGAGGTTCACCCAGCGGAAGCCGAAGTAGCGGTCATACCCGGCGAAGATCTCGTCGCCCCCATCGCCGGTGAGCACCACCTTGACGTGGCGGGCGGCGAGGGTGGCCGCGTGGTACATGCAGGCCGCGATGGGGTCCGAGGGCTCGTCCAGGTGCCAGACCATGGTGGGGAGGAGCTGGACCATGTCGGGCCAGACCATCTCCTCGTAATGGTCGGTGCCATAGTGCCGGGCCACGGTCCGGGCGTAGGGGAGCTCGTTGAGCTGCGGGTCCTCGACGCCCACGGCGAAGGTCTTGACGGGCTCCTCTCTCAACTCGGACATCATGGCCACCACGAGGCTCGAATCCATGCCGCCCGAGAGGTAGGCTCCCACGGGCACGTCCGCGATCAGGTGGGACTCGACGGTTTCGCGGACGCGCTCCCGCACCTCGTCGACCAGCTCGGCCTCGCGGTCCCCCCGCTTGGGCTCGTAGCGCAGGCGCCAGTAGCGCCGCACCTCGATGGTGGGGGCCGGCGTCAGGAACCCGTGCCGCGGCTCGAGGCCGGCGGCGTTCAGCACCAGCAGGTGCGCGGGCGGCAGCTTGCGGATGCCCTGGAAGAGGGTGCGCGGGCTGGGGATGAAGCGCAGGGTCAGGTACTCGTCGAGCGAGCGCAGGTCGAGCTCGGGGCGCGGAGCGTCCGGCCCGCTGGCCGACAGGATGGCCTTGATCTCGGAGGCGAACAGGAAGCGCCGGCCGTCGAAGCGGTAGTAGAGGGGTTTCTGGCCGAAGCGGTCGCGGGCGAGCAGGAGCTTGCGCCGACGCAGGTCCCAGATCGCGAAGGCGAACATGCCCCGCAGGTCGTCCACCACGCGCTCGCCGCGGTCTTCATAGAGGTGGAGGATGGCCTCGGTGTCGCTGTCGGTCTTGAAGAAGTGGCCACGGGCGATGAGACTGCGCCGCAGCTCGCGGTGGTTGTAGATCTCGCCGTTGAAGACGATCCAGACGCTGCCGTCCTCGTTGGCGATGGGCTGGTGGCCGCGGGTGAGGTCGATGATCGAGAGGCGGCGCATGGCGAGGCCCGCCTCGCCGAGGAGCACGGCGCCCTGGTCGTCCGGACCCCGGTGGACCAGGGCGTCGTTCATCCGCTCGAGCGTCCTGGGGTCGACGCCCTGGAGGTTCCATTCACCGCAGATTCCGCACAAGTCTCGTGTTCCTTTCCAATCGGGTCAGGAGGCTTCTCTCTCGCCTTGGACCCCCGACATGACCGCCAACAAATCAGGCCGCTGGGGACTCCTTATGATCTCGGCCACCTTGTACTCGCGGGCGTTCCTCGCGTGGGTGAAGATGATGATCTCGCCCACCAGCCCGAGCGAAAGCGTCTGCACGCCCAGCACCATGAGCAGCACGCCCAGGAGCAGCAGGGCGCGGTCCGCGAGGCCGGTCGCGAAGAAAACCTTTTCAATCACCAGGACGAGATCGATCAGGAATCCCAGCGAGAACAGGCCGGCGCCGAGAAGGCCGAAGAAACGCAGCGGGGTGCGCGTGAACCGGGTCAGGAAGAAGACATTGAGGACGTCGAGCATCCGCCCCAGGTAGGTGCCCGTGCCGTGATAGCGCATGGGCCGGTCCTCCTGGCGCTGGGGCACCGGGATCTCCCGCACGCTGTAGCCCTGGTGGAGGGCGAGGATCGGGACGAAGCGGTGGAGCCCGCCGTAGAGGTTGAGGTCCCGGGCGACCCGCTTCTTCATCACCTTGAAGCCGCAACTGATGTCGTGGAAGTCCGTCCCCGTCATGCGGTGGACGATGGCGTGGAACAGCCGCGACTGGCAGCGGTTGAAGAAGGAGTCGATCCGGGGATGGCGGCGCCCCACCACCAGGTCCACGCCCTCGTCCAGGGCCTGCAGGGCGGGTCCCAGCCCTTGCGGCTCCACCTGGAAATAGGAGGCGAGGGTGACGATGCGTTCGCCCCTGGCCTTGGCGAGCCCCGTGGTGAGCGCGGCCGAAGCGCCGAAGCGGCCGCCGAGCAGGATGATGACGACCTCCTGCTCGGTCCGGCCCTGGATCCGCCGGAGCGCGGGCACGGAGCCGCGGAGGTGCTCGTCGACGACGAACAGGAACTCGGCCGTCTTGCCGAGCCGCGCCAGCTCGGCGGCGAATTCTTCGTAGATCTGCTCCAGGTCCCCGTGGCGCTCGACCACGGGGATGACGACCGAAATATTCGGGGAAATCTTCGGATCGCTACGCAGCCGCGCCTGTTTCATGCCGGGGACCTCCTGAGGAGGATGAGGTGAGCAAGGCGTCCGTCTCCTTGAAATCACCCATCCTCACCACCAGCTCGGAGAAGAGGCCGACGATCATCAAGTGGGCGAAAGCAAAGGCGCAGAGGATCGTGATCGACGGGAAAACCAGCGGATACTTCGCAGCCCGGGCCAGATCGAAGTGGACGGCCACGCTGGCCGCAAAGGCGAGCAGCATGCCCACGAAGAAGGGCACCGCGAGCACGCTGAACCATTTCGCCGGCCGTGTAGTGAACTGGAGCAGCATCTTGACCGCCAGGAGGTCCAGGAAGACCTTCCAGATCCGCGAGATGCCGTACTTGCTGCGGCCGAACCGGCGGGCGCGGTGGTTGACCACGACCTCCCGGGTGCGGCAGCCCGAGAGGGCCATCATGGGCGCCAGGAAGCGGTGCATCTCGGCGTAGAGGCGGGCGCGCTTGACGACGTCCGTCCGGTAGGCCTTGAGCGTGCAGCCGTTGTCGTGGATGGAGGTGCCGGTGATCTTGCCGATCAGCCAGTTGGCGGCCATCGAGGGGACGCGGCGTGAGAGCATCTTGTCCTGCCGGTCCCGCCGCCAGCCGCAGACGACGTCGTAGCCATCGCCTTCGGTCAAAGTCCTGAGCAGCAGCCCGAAGTCCCGCGGGTCGTTCTGGAGGTCGCCGTCGAGCGTGATGACGACCCGGCCGCGAGCCTGGTCGAAGCCGGCCTGGAGGGCGGCCGTCTGCCCGTAGTTGCGCCGGAAGCGGACGACACCGACCCGGGAGTCGCGGGCGCAGATCCCGGCCAGCTTCTCCAC
>CAXTNS010000350.1:0-7275 GCA_964245465.1 uncultured Thermoanaerobaculia bacterium | reverse complement strand
TTCCTACGCGGTGCTCCTGGGCTATGCCGGGCTCCTTGTGGGGATCGCTTTCGCCCAGGGTGTCTTCAGCTATCTCCAGCGCATGATCCTGGTGTCGATGAGCCGGGACGTCGAATTCGAGATGCGCAACGCCTACTTCGAGGCCCTCGAGAAGCAGCCCCCGGCCTTCTTCCACGACCATCCCACGGGCGACCTCATGGCCCGCGCCACCAACGACCTCCAAGCGGTGCGGATGGTCTGCGGACCGGCCATGATGTACGGCACCAACACTTTGATAACGGGGATCGGCTGCCTCTTCTTCATGCTACGGATCGACGTCCGGCTGACGGCGATCTCCCTGATCGCGACCCCCCTGGTGGTCGTCTCCACGATCTTCTTCGGGCGCAGGATCCATGGCCATTTCTCGGGTGTCCAGGGGAAATTCTCGGACATCTCGTCCAAGGCGCAGGAGAGTCTGGCGGGCGTGCGGGTGGTTCGCGCCTACGCCCAAGAGGCCCGGGAGGAAGAGGAGTTCCGGCGGGTCAACCAGGAATACCTGGAAGGTAACCGGCGCCTCGCCGCTTGGGCCACGGCCATGCACCCGCTGCTCCAGATGCTGATCGGGCTCGGATTCGCGGCGGTGCTCTGGTACGGCGGCCTGCTGGTGATCCGGGGCGGCATCTCGGTGGGAGAGTTCGTCTCCTTCAACCTCTTCCTCACCAAGCTGATCTGGCCGGTCATCGCCCTGGGCTGGGTGGTCAACCTGACGCAGCGCGGCCTCGCCTCGCTCGCCCGCATCCGCCAGGTGCTGGACACCGAGCCGGCCATCCGGGACATTGCCGGTCATCAACCCTTGGCCGATCCCGGTGTCTTCCGGGGGGATGTCTCCTTCCAGGACCTGACCTTTACCTATGGACAGGCCACGGAGTCGGTGCTCCGGGAAATCGACCTCCAGGTCGTGGCCGGGCAGACGGTGGCCGTCGTGGGACGAACGGGCTCGGGCAAGAGCACTCTCTTGAGCCTCATCCCGCGGCTGATCGATCCGCCGGAGGGCGCGCTCTTCGTGGACGGCACGGATGTCCGGCGGTTGCCTCTGGCCCGCCTGCGCTCGGCGATCGGCATGGTGCCCCAGGAGACCTTCCTGTTCTCGGCGACCCTCCTGGAGAACATCGCCTTCGGCCGGCCGGAGGCATCGCGGGAGGAGGTGGCCGAGGCGGCGCGTCTGGCAGGCCTGGAATCCGACCTCGCGGCTTTTCCCAACGGGCTCGATACGGTGGTGGGGGAGCGGGGGCTCACTCTCTCGGGCGGCCAGAAGCAGCGAGTGGCCCTGGCGCGGGCTCTCCTCCGAGAGCCTCAGTTCCTGCTGCTCGACGACTGCCTCTCCGCCGTGGACACCCAGACGGAGGAGCAGATCCTGCGCAATCTGCGGCGGGTCTTTCGCGGGCGCACGGTCTTCCTGGTCTCGCACCGGATCTCGACGGTCAAGGACGCGGACGTGATCGTGGTGCTCGACCACGGCCGCATCTCCGCGCGCGGCACCCATGCCCAGCTCATCGCCACGGGCGGCCTGTATGCCGAGCTCCACCAGCGCCAGCTCCTGGAGGAAGAGTTGGCAGCGGTATAGCATCATCACCGCAACGAGACGGGAGCAGTGCCGCTCCCTTCATCGCCGCGAGAGGAGCAGGCCATGAGGGTCGTGATCACCGGTGGGACGGGTCTGATCGGGAGCGAGGTGGCACGAGATCTGGGGAGCGCGGGGCATGAGATCGTCATCCTGACCCGCAACTCCACGAAGGCCGCTCTTCCCCCCAACACGCGCGCCGTCCAGTGGGATGGCAGGACGGCCACGGGCTGGTCCAATCTGATCGACGGCGACACCGCCATCGTCCACCTGGCCGGCGAGAGCATCGCCTCCGGACGCTGGAGCGACTCGAAGAAGCGGCGCATCCGAGAGAGCCGGGTGGAGTCGGGCAAGGCGGTCCTGGCGGCTATCCGGCAGGCCTCGGAGAAGCCCCGGGTGCTGCTCCAGGGCTCGGCCGTGGGCTACTACGGACCGCGTGGCGACGAGCCGGTGACCGAGTCGTCCCCTCGGGGCCACGACTTCCTGGCCGACGTCTGCGTCGAGTGGGAGGCCTCCACGGCCGAGGCCGAGTCCCTGGGCGTGCGGAGGGCTCTGCTGCGTACCGGCATTGTGCTGAGCCAGAAAGGCGGAGCCCTGCCCAAGATGGCCCTCCCCTTCCGGCTGATGGCGGGCGGTCCTCTCGGCAGCGGCCGCCAGTGGATCCCTTGGATTCACATCGTGGACGAGGTAGGAGCCATCCGGTTCCTCCTGGAACGCGAGGACGCCCGTGGCCCCTTCAACCTGACCGCCCCCCGGCCGCTGACCAACCGGGACTTCAGCCGCGCTCTGGGCAAGGCCCTGCACCGTCCTGCCTTCGCGCCCGCCCCGGGCATCGCCCTGCGGGTCGTATTGGGCGAGATGGCGGACATGCTGCTCCAAGGGCAGCGGGCCGTGCCGCACCGCTTGATGGAGATGGGCTATACCTTCCGCTACCCGGAAGCCTTGTCCGCCCTGCGCAACCTCCTGGACTGAGACAGGATGGAAGCGATCCGAGAAGGGGACATCCCCGGCGTCCAACTCCGCCGCCGCCAGGCGCTGACCTTGTCAAGGGAGGAGGCCTGGCGCTGGCTGGTGGAGCCGGAGAAGCTGGCGCTCTGGCTGGCCGACGAGGCGGAGGTGGAGCCCGGCCCGCAAGGCTCTCTCCTCCTCCGCGGCAGCACACCGCGGGTCGATCCCCCGGCCGGTCCCTGGAGCGAGAGGGGGAGGACGGTCGAACTGGACCCGCCCGCTCTCTGGGGCCTCACCTTCGAGCGCTTGGACGCCGGCTGGCCCGCCCCGACTCGCTTGATCCTGCGTCTCCACGATGTCAGCGGGGTCCCTGGCGGCTGCGAGATCGACATCCTTCAGGGGGGCTTCCAGCGCCTGCCGCTGTCAACCGGCCTAACCATCTGGGAGAGCTATAGGACTCGCTGGCGGACGGCGCTTGCGCGGCTGGCGGAGGTGGCGCACCTTCCATGAATCGGCAACCAGATACTCTGTTATAATGTCGAAGATGGACGAAAACCGCTTGGCTTACCGTCTCAAAGCGCCCGGTTCTGAGGGCTCACTCCCGTTGCGTTTGCTAGAGCGCGGATCTTTCCCGCGGGTTGACGATCATCTGGTCGAGGCGGAGGTCACGCGCGACGAGATCATCGGCGGCCAGCGAGTGGTCGCCTCTCCAGCCCCTTGGCCCCACGCCTCCCAGCATACCCAGTTGGACTACCTCATTCAGGCGCACGTGGCTCCAGGCTATGGCGCGGCGGCAGACTTGCTCACCCGCCACGACGAGGAGTCGGACTTCGCTACGGATACCTGTGTGTCCAAGAAGGGCGTCGATCCCGAGACGGGCGAGCGCTACCTTGAGGAGATCGCCTTCGAGGTGGTCTCGGAGCAGAACGAGGGGTATGTGTCGGAGAAAGCCCGGAGGATGTACCGCCGTGGCGTTCGACGTATCTTCACCGTCTGGATCAAGAATCAGAGAGTCTGCGAGTGGTCCCCCGAGGTTCAGGGCTGGCGTCTGCTGGATCCGGACTCCTGGATCGAAGCCCCCTGTCTCGCGGCGCCGCTGTCCGTTGCGGCTCTGCTCGATGCAGCCTTGGCCGACGACGCCGTGGTGAGGGCTCTTGCCATCAAGGGCAATCCGGAAATCCAGCGGCGGGAAGCGGCGGCAGAAGCCAGGGCAACTGCCAAAGCCATTCTTACGTTCCTAGACGCGCGTGGTATCTCAGTGAGCCCGTCGCAACGCGAAGAGATCCTTCGCTGTCAGGATGCGGCTCGACTGGACCGTTGGCTGCGCCCGGGCCGCTATGGCCAATTCCGCAGACGAAGTCACTTCAAAGCCCTGAGGAGCGAAGAAGAAACCGAATTTCTTAAAGCTGTCGAGATCTTCGAACAGATTGACGAATCCTTCTGGCAGTAAATCACCTCAGACCCCTCAAGCCGCCTCCCACCGCGCCCGCAGCGCCGATCCGACCTCCTCCTTCAACCCCGGCGGCGTATACACCCGGTATCTATCAATCCTGGAGAGGTGGCGGATGAACTGGCTGGCGCTCTCCATGGGCTCCAGCGAGCCATCGAAGCGGCGCACGAGGACCCGGCTGCGGCCCATGCGGTGGGGATCCTTGGCCGAGTTGGACACCAGGAGGCTCCCCGGCCCGAAGCGCTCGCGCAGCTCGGGGAGCAGCGACTCGAAGCGCACCTTGTCCTCGCGAGAGAGGTGCTCGCGGGTCTCGAAAGCCACCGGGAAATGGCGGCGCTCGACAAGGGCGTGGGCGTGCGGACTGTCCGAGGTGCGCAGGGCGGACCAGACGGAGACGTCGTCCTGGGCCAGGAACGCCTCGGGCTCCGCGGCCCAGTGCACCGCCTGCTCCCGCAGCCACTCGTTCAGGTGCAGCTCCATGGCCTTGCCCGTGACGTTGAAGTAGACCTGGGTGAACATGTAGTAGCGGGCCATCACCAGGGCTTCCAGCGCGTGGACGCCCCCCTCCTCGACGCCGATCCCCCACAGGCCCGTCTCCGGATCCTCGATGGGCAGCATGGTGTCGAGCAGCCGCTCGAGGTCGTAGGTGCCATAGCGCACGCCGCAGAAGAGGCTGTCGCGCAGGAGGTAGTCCATCTTGTCCACGTCCAACTCGCCCGAGACGATCTTGGCGAGCAGGCGCTCGGTGGGAGTCCGGCCGCCCTCCAGCAGGCGCTCGACGTCCGCGGTCCCGATCCCCTCGCCGTGGCAGGCGAAGATCTCCTCGATCTCGGGCGCGTGGAGCAGGCGCCGGGTCATCTCCTCGTGGTCGATGCCGCCTGCGAAGAGGTCTTCCGCGGAATGGCTGAAGGGGGCGTGCCCGAGGTCGTGGAGCAGGGCGGCCGCCCGGGCGAGGCGGCGCTCGGGGCTCCTGGCGCCCGGGGGGAGGAGCCCCTCGCCCTTGGAGCACAGGGCATCGTAGACCCGGCCGGCCAGGTGCATGGCCCCCAGCACGTGGCCGAACCGGCTATGCTCGGCGCCGGGGAAGACCAGGAAGGTGAAGCCGAGCTGGTGGATGAAGCGCAGGCGCTGGACCGGCCGGCTGTTCACCAGGGCGGTCTCCAGCGCGTCGGCGCGGATGAAGCCGTGGACCGGATCCCGGAGGGACAGCGCGCCCGACCGGAGAGGAACAGAGGAGGTCAGTTGCGCTCCGAGCCGTCCGCCAGACGCCGGTAGGGGCGCAGCATGTTCAGAACCTGCCTCCGGCTGCGGAGGATCGACAGCACGGACAGGCCGCGCTCCAGGAGCGACTCGGTCAGGAGCTGCAGCTTGCGCACGGGCGGCAGGTCGACCCGGCAGGCCACGCGGTTGACCAGCTCCTCGTACGGGCAGTCGCTGGAGGCGAGGTCGTCCACGTCCAGGGGGAGCTTCTCGCCCAGCTCCTCGCAGAGGGAGCGCAGCAGATCGACGATGGCCTGGCGCACGGCCACGACGCCCGCGTCCCGCTCGTTGAACCAGGGCTCCTCGACCAGGTGCACCAGGGCTTCCCGATAGGGGACATTGGAGACGTTGGAGATCTCGCGCTCCAGCTCGAAACGGGCTTCGCCGTAGAGCACCAGGTCGGAATGGCCGTCCGGGCGGGTCTCCAGGTCCAGCACCCGGGCGGCCGTGCCGCCGGGAAAGATGGCGAGCCGGCCCTCCGGATCGAGCCGCGGACCGGGCTTCAGCAGGACGACGCCCAGCCAGCGCGAGTCCTCGTCGAGCTCCTCCAGGTGCTGGACGAGCTGCACGTACGAGGAGTCGAGCACATGGAGTCTCAGCTCCGTGCGGGGGAAGTGCACGACGTCGGTGAGAGGGACGAGCGGAAGACGAGTGCCGTCGCCGGCCATTGGGAAGATGATAGCGCGAAGCCCCCGCCTGTAGAATCACCCTTATGCGTACCCTCCCCATCCTCGCCCTCCTGCTCTTCCCTTCCTTCCTCTCCGCTCAACAGGACCCGATCGCGGCCGGCGATGCCGCCTGGGCTCGCCGCGCGGAGGGGCACCAGGGCGACCGCGCCCAGCCCGGTCCGGTCAACGAAGCGGTCGCCGCCTACGAGCGGGCCGTCAAGGAGCAGCCGGACCGGCTGGAGGGTTCCTGGAAGCTGTTGCAGGCTCTTCACTACAAGGGGGACTTCGCGACGCCGGGGAAGGAGGGCAAGCAGCAGGCCTTCGCCCGCGGCAAGGAGGTCGCCGAGGCCGCCCTCGATCGGCTGGCCAAAAAGATCGCCGGCAGCCGCGAGAAGCTCGACACCATGACCCCGGCCCAGGCGGCCAAGGCCGTCTCGGCCGTGCCCGAGGCCAAACCCCTGTTCCTCTGGGCCTCCGTCCATTGGGGGCTCTGGGGCGACGTGTTCGGCCGCATGGCCGCGGCGCGTCAGGGGGTGGGCGACAAGGTCCGCCGCTACTCGGAGACCCTGATCGCCCTCGACGAGCGCTACGAGAACGCCGGGGGCCACCGTATCCTGGGCCGGCTCCACACGCTGGCGCCCAAAGTGCCGTTCGTCACCGGCTGGGTGGACCGCGACAAGGCCGTCTCCGAGCTGAGGAAGGCCGTGGCCCTGGGGCCGGACAACTGGGACAACCAACTCTTCCTGGCCGAGGCCCTGTTCGAATATCAGCCCGCGAAGGCCGCGGAGGCCCGCGACATCCTGCGCCGCCTGCTGGCCCGCCGGCCCACGCCCGAGCTGGCCGTCGAGCAGGAGCGAACGCTCGTCAACGCCAGGGCGCTGCTTGCCAAGCACTCTTCCGATTGATCCGGGCCGGACGCCGCTCGTCGCGGTGGCGGCGGCGGCGTTCCTCGTGGCCCTGAAGGCGGCTGGCGCCTGGCTCACGGGCTCCCTGGCCCTGGTCTCGGCCGCCCTCGATTCGGCGATCGACCTCTTCGTCTCGGGCGCCAACTTCCTGGTGCTGCGCAGGAGCGCCCGCCCCCCGGACGAGGACCACGCCTACGGCCACGGCAAGTTCGAGAACCTGGCGGCCCTGGGGCAGGGGATCTTCCTCGTGGGGGCCGCCGCCAGCCTGGTCGTCTCGGGCGTGCGCCGCCTGATCGAGGGGGGCGAGCCCAGGGAGACGGGATGGGGCTTGGCCGTGCTCGCCATCTCCATGGTGGTCAGCGTGGGCGTGGCCCGCCTCCTGGCCTGGGCCGCCGAGCGCAGCGGCAGCCCGGCGTTAAAAGCCGACAGCCTCCACTACGCCAC
>CAXTNS010000349.1:0-7323 GCA_964245465.1 uncultured Thermoanaerobaculia bacterium | reverse complement strand
GCGCCGGGCTCTGGAAGGTGGGCATCGTGGCAAGGACCGGCCGGCTCCCCTGCTGTTCAAGAACGGCGTCTACCGCCTCAACCCGGAAATCACCTGGGAGATCGATGCGATCGAGCTGTCCCGGCTCGCCGAGGAAGGGCGCGAGCGGGCCGCCCGCGACGAGACCGAGGCGGCGGCCGACGCCTGGAAACGAGCCTGGAAGCTCTACCGCGGCCCCTTCCTCCAGGGACATTACGAGGCCTGGGTCACCGCCCGCCGCGAGGAGTACCAGCGGCTCTACCTGGACCTGCTGCGCGACCTGGGCGACCTCTACGTCCGCCTCGGAAAGAACGAGGACGCCATGGACGCCTACCGCACGGTCCTGGTCGAAGACCCCCTCCAGGAGCGCATCCACCTCGCCGTGATGCGCCTCTACGCCGCCCAGGGCCGCCGGGACCTCGTGCGGCGCCAGTACGACAACCTCTGCCGTCTCCTCCTCGACGAGCTAGGCGTCGCGCCCATGCCCCAGACGACGCGGGATTACCACAGGTTGATGGCGTAGGCCCCTTCTGCTACCGTCGCGGTCCCGGATGCACCGCTCCGTAGACCGTTTCCGCTCCTCTTCCGTAAGAGAACCCGGCATGAGACTGCGAGCCCTGCGTGACGCCTGCCTTGGCGGCTTCCTCTACGGCTCGCTGCTCTATGGCACCGTCCTGTCGCTCGTCCACGTCGCCCACAACCATCTCGGCTCGGCCGGCGACGCCCTCCTCGTCTACGGGGTCTTCCTCCTCCTGTACGGCCTCTGGGGCGCCGCCTTTTTCCTCCCGGCGGGTCTCTTCGGGCGGCGAGGGCTCTTCCTGGGCATACTGGTCTTCAACCTGTTCTTCTGGGAGGTCTTTTTCCTCTACGGGTTGACCTACGACCAGGCGCCCTTCAGCCCCCGGAGCGCGGCCGGTATGGCGGGAGTGTTGATCGCCCTCGCAATCCCCATCGCTTTCGCCGTGGCGCTCGCGTCCTGGCTGCTGCTCCGTGTCTTCGAGAAGCTGCGGAGCCGGGAGAGCCTCAAAGGGGCGGTCCTGATCGTCTTTGGGATCGGCCTCGCGGCCCATGCGATGGCGCCGCTCTGGACGGGGACTGAAAAGAAACGAGCCGAAGCGCCACCGAAGATCGACGCCGTAGACACGGGGCTCAAGGTGGTCCTCGTGGGCCTCGACGGCGCGGACTGGCGGGTGATCCGGCCGATGATGGAGAAGGGCGAACGGCCCGCCTTCTCCCGCCTCGTCCGGGAGGGCGCCAGTGGCGATCTCGCCACGATCCACGATTCCAACTCCGCCGTGATCTGGGCCTCGATGTACACGGGGGAGACCCCCGAGCGCCACGGCGTGCTCGACTTTTACCGCATCCAGATCCCCGGGATGGCGTCGCGGGGGATCTTCCCCGTCCACCGTACCTTCTTCAAGGAGCTGTCCGACCTCGTTTCTCCCCTGGGGCTCACGCGCCAGATCCCGGTCGACCGCTTCTCGGTGGCCGGCGCGCCCCTCTGGGAGGTCGCCGACCGCGCGGGGATGTCCATCGGCGTGGTGGACGGCTACTTCTATTCCTTCCCGGCCCTGCGTCCCTTGAACCCCGAGAGCTTCTTCCTCACCTATGGCCTCGACGAATTTGCTCAACGACCATCGGGGCGTTTCGAGCTCTTCGCCCAGCCGAAGCGGCTCTTCCGCCAGGTCCGGCCGCTCCTTGAGGGTGGGGACTTCTACTGGCAGTCCGCCGTGCTGCTGGATCTCCTCGGAAAGGGAACCCAGCCCCGGTTCATCAACTTCTACACCCACGAGCCGGACAGCGCCCAGCACTTCTACTGGAAGTGGTTCCAGCCGGATCACTTCTTCGGCGTTACCGAGGAAGGATTGAAGGAGAACGGGGACCGCATTCCCAAGGTCCACCGGGACTTCGACCGCTTCCTCGACCGCTTGCTCGCCCAGGTGGGGCCGGAGACGGTCGTCCTTATCGCCTCCGATCATGGCCACAGCCCGACGATGGTCCACAGTCTCTACAGCCAGCACCGGCACGGCCCTCCGGGCATCCTGCTGATGCGGGGCGGACCAGTGAAGCGCGGCTTGACGCTCCAGGGCGCGGATATCTATGACCTTTATCCCACTGTGCTCTATCTTCTGGGATTGCCGGTGCCGAAGGACCAATCCGGCAAGGTCCTTCTGGACGCGCTCGACCCCGGCTTCGTCCACCTGCACCCGGTGCGCACGGTGCCGACGTTCCGGGACCTCGGCCTGCCGCCCAACCTCCCGGGCGCGAGCCGGGACGGGACCATGAACCAGCAGGAGATCGAGAGGCTGAAAGCTCTCGGCTACATCTTCTAGAATCGAAGGGAGCCGTCCATGATCAGGCCCTCGAAGCGAGACATGCCGGTGGTGATCCTCTGCGGAGGCAAGGGCACCCGTCTGCGCGAGGAAACCGAGTACCGGCCGAAGCCGATGGTGGAGATCGGTCCCCAGCCGATCCTCTGGCACATCATGAAGATCTACGGCGCTCACGGCCTGGACCGGTTCCTCCTCTGCCTCGGCTACAAGGGCTGGGAGATCAAGCAGTACTTCCTCCGCTACAAGGAGATGCACTGCGACTTCACCCTCGCCATGGATGGCAGCCGCCCGCTGGAGATCCACAACCAGGACGGCTACGAGGCCTGGCGCGTCACCTGCGCCGAAACCGGGGCCGAGACCGCCACGGGTGCCCGCCTCCGCATGGTGCGGAAATACGTCGACGCTCCCACCTTCTGTTTCACCTATGGCGACGCCGTGGGCAACGTGGCCAACGACGCCCTGCTCGACTACCACTGTTCCCAGGGGCGCATCGCCACCGTCACCGGTGTCCACCCCACCTCCCGTTACGGCGAGATGCGAGTGGACGGCCCCAAGGTGCTGGAGTTCGACGAGAAGCCCAACCTCGCGGAAGGCGTCGTGTCCGGCGGCTTCTTCGTCTTCCAGCGCGAGGTCTTCGCCTACCTGGACGACGATCCCGATCTGTTCCTGGAGCAGCAGCCGCTTCGCAACCTGGCCCGGGACGGCCAGCTCTCGGTCTACCTCCACGAGGGCTTCTGGCATCCCATGGACACCTACCGCGACTACCTGTACCTCAACGACCTGTGGAAGCGGGGGGAGACGCCCTGGAAGATCTGGTGAGCCGCTCCAACCTTGTATGCCGCTTCTGCGGCGTGCCCCTCTCCCGCGTCTTCGTGGACCTGGGGGCCCAGCCGCTCGCCAACTCCTATCTGGAGCCGGAAGCCCTCGGCAAGGCCGAGCCGTTCTACCCGCTCCGCGTCTACGTCTGCGAGGCCTGCTTCCTCGTGCAACTCCCGGAGGAGGAGAAACCGGAGGCCATCTTCTCCGACTACGCCTACTTCTCCTCCTACTCGGAAAGCTGGCTGCGGCATGCCCGGACCTACGCCGAGGCCATGATCGAGCGCTTCGGTTTCGGTCCCTCCCATCGGGTGGTCGAGATCGCGAGCAACGACGGCTACCTCCTGCGCTGGTTCAAGGAGAAGGGCATCCCCGTCCTTGGCATCGAGCCGGCCCGCAACGTGGCCGAGGCGGCCGAGGCCGCGGCCATCCCCACCGTCGTCAAGTTCTTCGGCGAGGCGACTGCCCTGGAACTGGCCAGCCAGGGGACGAGGGCCGACTTGCTGGTGGGCAACAACGTCCTCGCCCACGTGCCGGACCTGAACGATTTCGTGGCCGGCCTGAAAATCCTCCTCGCACCCGCCGGAGTGCTGACGATGGAGTTCCCCCACCTCCTCCGGCTCATGGAAGAGGACCAGTTCGACACGATCTATCACGAGCACTACTCGTATTTCTCCTTCCAGACGGTTCGAAAGGTTTTTGCCTTCCATGGGCTCACCCTGTTCGACGTCGAGGAACTGCCCACGCATGGCGGATCCCTCCGCATCTATGCCTGCCACCATGAAGACGCTTCGAAGACGGTGGGGGAGCGGGTCGGCGGCCTCCTCGCTCGGGAGGAGGTGGCGGGACTCGAACAGCTCGACACCTACAGCTCCTTCGCCGAGCGGGTCGTCCAGGTCAAGCGCGGCCTCCTGAGTTTCCTGATCCAGGTCAAGGAGGAGGGGAAGTCCATCGCCGGTTACGGCGCGCCGGCCAAGGGGAACACGCTGCTCAATTACTGCGGCGTGGGGACCGACTTCCTGGACTACACGGTGGACCGCAGCCCCCACAAGCAGGGACGGTTCCTGCCCGGCACGCGCATTCCCATCCACGGGCCGGACCGCCTGCGCGAGACCCGGCCGGACTACGTGCTGATCCTCCCCTGGAACCTGAAAGAGGAGATCATGGAGCAGATGGCGGACGTCCGTTCCTGGGGCGGGCGCTTCGTGGTGGCCATCCCGGAGGTCCGGGTTTTCGAATGATCTTCCGCGAGACTCCGCTCGCCGGCGCCTGGGTCCTGGAATCGGAGCGCTTCGAGGACGAGCGGGGTTTCTTCGCCCGCACGTACTGCCGCCGCGAATTCGAAGCCCACGGACTGGACCCGTCAATCGCCCAGTGCAGCATCTCCTTCAATCACCGCCGCGGGGCCCTGCGCGGCCTTCATTTCCAGGCCGCTCCCCATGAGGAGATCAAGCTGGTGCGCGTCACCCGCGGGGCCATCTGGGATGTGATCGTGGATCTGCGCCCGGGATCCCCCACGTTCCGGCAACACTTTTCGATCGTCCTCTCCGCCGAGGCACGCAATGAGCTGTACATTCCCACGGGCATGGCCCATGGATTCCAGACGCTGGAGGAGGAGACGGAGGTCTTCTATCAGATTTCCGAGTTTTACGCGCCCGAGTCCGCCCGTGGATACCGTTGGGACGATCCCGCTTTCGCGATCCCCTGGCCCGAGCCGGTGACGGTGATGTCGGAGAAGGACCGCGATCTTCCGCTGATCGGAGAGGCCGGGAAATGAGCGTCGGTGAGGACATGCTCCGCTTCATCACGGAGGCCTATCCCATCTGCCGCAGCATCTCGGGAGACGGAGTCCGCCGGACGCTCGGGATGTTGCGCGAGCGCGTTCTCCTGGAAATCCACGAGGTCCCCTCGGGCACGCCCGTCTTCGACTGGACCGTGCCCAAGGAATGGAACATCCGCGACGCCTGGATCGCAGACCCGTCCGGCCGCAAGGTTGTGGATTTCCAAACCTGCAACCTTCACGTCCTCAACTACAGCGTCCCCGTTCACGAGAGGCTGCCGCTCGCGGAGCTGGAAAAGCACCTCTTCACGCTGCCGGACAAGCCGGACCTGATCCCGTACCGGACCTCCTACTACAAGGAGACCTGGGGGTTCTGCCTGAGCCACAACCAGCTCCAGGCGCTGCCGGAAGGGGAGTACGAAATTCTGATCGATTCGACCCTGGGAGACGGTTCCCTCACCTACGGCGAGCTGTTCCTCCCGGGCGAGTCCGAGAAGGAGGTCCTCCTCTCGACCCACGTCTGCCATCCTTCCCTCTGCAACGACAACCTCTCGGGGATCGCCGTCATGACCTGGCTCGCCCGGGAGCTTCAGGCCCGCCAACGGCGGCTCTATTCGTACCGGTTCCTTTTCATCCCCGGCACCATCGGCTCGATCACCTGGCTGGCGAGGAACGAGGAATGGGCCGAGCGGATCGCCCACGGGCTGGTCGCCGCGAACCTCGGCGATCCGGGGAGTTTCAACTACAAGAAGAGCCGACGGGGGAACGCCGAGATCGACCGCGCCGTACTGGCTGTCCTCAGGGCGTCCGGAGAGGCGTTCGGCGTCGAGGACTTCGTCCCGTTCGGCTATGACGAGCGGCAGTATTCTTCGCCGGGATTCAATCTCGCCGTGGGCTCGCTCACCCGGACCCCCTACGGCCGCTATCCGGAGTACCACACCTCGGCGGACAACCTCGGCTTCGTCCGTCCCGAGGCCCTGGAGGGATCGCTCCAGACCTATCGGGCGGTGATGGACGTCCTGGAAGGGAACCGCCGTTACCTGAACCTGAACCCCAAGTGCGAGCCCCAACTCGGCCGGAGGGGGCTGTACCGGACGATCGGGGGCGATGATGCAGGCCGTGCCCGGGAGCTGGCGCTGCTCTGGGTGCTCAACCTTTCGGACGGCGACTACACCCTGCTGGAGATCGCCGAGCGGTCCGGCATGGCCTTCACCGCGATCCGTGAGGCCGCGGACGCTCTGCTCGCGGTCGGTCTCTTGCGAGAGATGGAGGAGAGGGAATGAGGACGCTCAGGGGATCGGTCGCCGTGATTACCGGTGCGAGCGGAGGGATCGGCGAGGCTATCGCCATCGCCCTGGCCCGGGAAGGAGCGCGGCTCCTCCTGGCCGGCCGGAGCACCGACAAGCTCGACGCGGTGGCCGAGCACGTCCGCGCCCTCTCGCCAAGCGTCGAAACCTTCGCGGGCGACTTGGCGGAGGACGTCCACGTGCAAGCGCTGGCGGACCGGGCCATGGCGGCCTTCGGAGGCGTGGACGTCCTGATCCACAGCATAGGGCTCTTCCTGGGCGGCCCCTTCGAATCCCCGGTGGAGGTTCTGGACCGGCAATATCAGATCAACACCCGGCTCCCATACCTCCTGACGCAGAAGCTCCTCCCCTCCCTGATCGCCCGCCAAGGGCAGGTCGTCTTCGTCAATTCCAGCTCGGGCTTCCATCCTGCCCGCTCCGGCTGGGCCGCCTACTCGGCCTCCAAGCACGCCCTGCGCGCCTTAGCAGATGGCTTGAGGGACGAGGTGAACAAGAAGGGCGTACGAGTGCTGACCGTCTTCCCCGGCCGCACCGCGACCTCCATGCAGGAGGAGGTCCACCGCTTCGAAGGAAGGCCCTACGATCCCGAGCGCTTCCTCCAGCCCGAAGACGTAGCCGCCGCCGTACTGAACACGCTTTCCCTGCCCCGGACGGCGGAAGTTACCGATTTACAGATCCGCCCGATGCGAGGATAAGGGTATACTTCTCTTATGGCGATTCCGCTGCGCAAGGACGAGCCTTTCATTCCTCCCGCCGATCTCGGGCCGTACCGGCGCATTCCCAATCGCCCGTTCAGCCTGCTACTTGGTCCTCGGCTTGCCCACAGCCCTTGGCTCCGGTGCAGGAACCATCTTCTCGGGATGCTCTTTCTGCAGCTCCATAAAGTAGGCCACCAGACGGTAGGGATCGTGCCCGAAACGTTCTGAAATTTCGTGGCGCGCTGCCCGAATGCGGGTGATCTCCTCGTCGTCGTCCTCAAGACTCGGATCAAATTCCGGGCTCATAACTTTCACCTAGCAATTCCAACGGTGTGGCCAGTAGTTGTACATACATACCCAACAGCTTGTTC